>NZ_JANSIA010000028.1:0-18418 GCF_047461835.1 Synechococcus sp. R60.1
AGTTCAGCGTGAATGTATCAGGCTCAACAAAGTACCTCAAGTCATCTAGGGAAGACTGCTCGACGAGTAGTCCTGGGATCCAGACTGGAGAGAGCGGCGGGCCAGCTTGGCATAGGTCTTCACCGTCTCGTAGGGCATCTCCAAATCAGCGGCGATCTGTTGTAAGCTCTCTCCACCTTCGCGGCGGGCCAGGATCGTCGCCCACAGTTGGGCAGTTTTTTCGGCGCGGGATCCCCCTTGTCGTTGCCGCTGGCTGAGAAAGAGGGCGCTCAGCTCCTCGATCCGCTGGGCCACCTGCTCTTCCCGGGAAGGGACAGGGGAGGCGGGTAGCTCTTCGGCCAACCAACCCAGGCGGGTTTGCCCTAGCCCAAAGGGGGTTTTGTGGCCGGTGCCGCAGTAGGGGGCAAGGTGGATCAGGGCTTGGAGCTGCTGCTGCAACAGCTCAGGCGCACGGGAGGAGACAGCCAACTGCACACAGCCGATGAATCCCGTCACGGATCCCTGGCGACCTGCGGTGGTTTTGACCGATTCCAGACGGTGCCGCTGGATGATCACTTCCCCATCCACCCAATCCAGAAAAGGCTCCGCCTCGATGGGCAGACCGGAAAAATCGTTCCAACGGCGCAGATAGCTGTGGAACAGGTTGCGAGGGATCGGCAGCGGCAGATGGTGGCCCCGGTGGCGAAAGCTGGTGGGCGAGACGAAGGAAAGGCTCCAGGAGCGGGGGGAAAGAGGCTGCTCCAACAGTTGACGATAGGTGCGCGGGGGGATCGAGATCTGCCATCCCAGGATCTGCAGCGGGGATCCCCGCAATTCCAGCCAGGTGGGCAGCCGTTGGCACCACCCTCGCAGCCACTCCACCACCGGCGGGTTGAGGCCGGTGATCCACCAGCGGAAGGGGAGATGAGGCGGGATCAGCGGTCGCCCCCCCTGCTCGCGGAACGGCCCCATCAGCCGGGAGAGGGTAAAAGGTTTCTCCGATTCTCCATCGTGCAAATAGGCCGATAGCTGCGGGTCTGTCTCTTGCACCTGGCTCAAGAACCAGGCGTGCAGCCCTTTGGCATAGTGGGGATCCAGCAGGTAAGACCGAGGAGCCTGAACTTCCAAGGTGATCCCCACCAACTCGGATCCCGTCGGCCACTTGCCGTTCGCTTCTCTATCAGCAGATGGCTCTGAGAAACTCAGCATAGGCACAGCCCATTCCCAGTCCACAGCAACACACAAAACCCAACTTTCCATTGAGAAAATTTTAGAAGGGATCCCTTCTTATTGGGTTTACTCTCGAATTGCCCGTTGTACAGGCAGAAAAAATCTCACAATCTGAAGAAAGCCTTGAAATCGTCTGCAACCCATCGCACTCGATCTATACTGCTAGCAATCTAGAGGACTGAAAACCATGAGGCGAGAGCGTTTATCGGATATGGCTGAAACAATCGGTAACCTCAATGGCATCTCTCGGCTTGATTCGATTGGTTACCCACCCAACCGGCAAACCCTTTTTTGAAGGGCTTTGGTCTTCCGCGAAGGATTAAAAATCGAGGCCAATTGCCCCCAGCCTTTAGGGATCTGTCCGTCGCAGCCGATGGAAGCCCTGTCCAAGACTTGTCTTCCTTTTTCGCATTTCGCAGGTGCTGCTCATGACCCCTACTTCTGCTCCCTCTCCCGTTCCTGTTGCCTTGGCCTGGTGCCTGGCGTGGGGAGAACAGCGGGATCCCCAGTTTGCCCTGGAGACCTTGCAGCAGATGCGGGCCGCCGTTCGCGCCGACAACGAGGCCGGGATCCCAGAAGAGCTACGGCCCATTTTGGCTCAGGTGCGCCAATTTCAGGAGAGCATGGCGGCGAAGACCTTTCCCAGAACCCCGGCGGAGCTGCAATCCCGCTACCCGGAGCTGTGGCAGCAGACAACCCGCATCGGCTTGGTTTACGGGGGGGCCACCAAGATCAAGAGCTATGTCTTCGAGTCGGCCAAGCTGTCGGAAATCCGCGGGGCCTCCGCTTTGTTGGATCGCATTAACCTGGTGGATCTACCCGCCTTTTTCGGGGATCCCGAGCAAACCTACCTGGGATGGGAAGGTTTGGGGAAAGAGTCTCAAGCAGAGCTGAGGGCCTATGTGGCCGAGCAGATCCGGCCTTGGCTGCAGCAGCACTACCCGGCTTTGGCGCAAGCCCTGATCCCGGAGCTCATCATCTACTCCACCGGGGGCAATCTCCTGGCCTTTTGCCCGGCGGCCCATGTGGACGATCTCTGTGAGGCCATCGAGCGGCGCTACACCGAAGAAACCCTCACCGCTAACGCCTGCGCCGTGGGATCCGCCTTTCGGCTGCTGGAACTGCGCTACGGCCTGTTGCGGGATCCCATCGAACGCACCCCCTGGCTGGATTGGCTGGCGCAACACAAAACCCATCCCCTGGTGAGAGCCTATTTTGGGGATGGCAGCGAAGCCAGATTTCAAGACCGCAAAAGTTTCAACGAGTTGGTGGGTTACCTGGCCGCCCGCTTCAACCACCGCCGCAACGGCAATCCGGATCCCGGTCGCCCCAGCCGCGCCCATCCCGCCTTTTTTGAAACCCATCCCTACCTGCGCCGCGACAGCACCGACCGTCGCCCTGCCATCGCCAAAGCCGACCTGGTCGATCAGCCCTGGCTCTCGGAAGCCACCGCTCGCAAAGCCCTGGTGGGTCGCCAGGCCAAGCGCATTGAAACAGGCAAGCAAGGGTGGTTCCGCAAGTTCCCCACCTGGGATCCCGGCTTTGTGGAAAGCTGGGTAACGCGATTTGCCCGCTTTCTCAACTCTCCCGCCGGCGAGCCCTACCGGGAGCGCTATTTGCAGCCCCATCAGGGATCTGTCCAGGGGATCGGCGAGGCCCAATCTCTACGGGAAGTGGCCAACGCCAGCCTGGGCAGCCAGGGCTTTGTGGCTTACCTTTACGCCGATGGCAACGACATGGGGGGCTATGTGCAGCAGATCCAAACCCCAGAAGCCTACCGACAATTTAGCCGGGATGTTTCCGAGGCAACGGAAAAAGCCGTTTACCACGCCCTCGCCCAGCACCTGCAGGCCCATCGGCTGCACGGCCTATCCCCAGATCCGGAAACCGGCAGAGACCGCAACGGCGAGTGGATCCACCCCTTCGAGATCCTGACCATCGGCGGAGACGATGTGTTGGTGGTGGTGCCTGCCCACAAAGCCCTGGAAATTGCCGCCACCTTCTGTGAGCAGTTTGAGCAGCTCCTGCTGGACACCTCGGCAACCTATGCAGCTCAATCTTCCGGCAAGGTGCCTCACCGCTACCCGGCGGCAGATCGGAAGCTCTGTCGGCTCTCCGCCTCGGTGGGGGTGCTGATCGCCTCGGAAGACACCCCCATTTACTACGCCGAAAAGCTCACCGAACAACTGTTGAAATCCGCCAAGAGCTACGCGAAAAAGCTGAAGCCCAAAGACAAGGACTGCTCTGTGGCCACCATCGACTTTCTCTCGTTGAAGTCGGTCGCCCTGGTTGTCTCCAGCATCCAGGATTTTCGTCGGGAAGCTCTGGAGATCCGCCAGAACAGCCACACCCTCAAGCTCTACGCCGGCCCCTATACCGTCCCGGAAATCCACGGGTTGCTGAGAACGGTACAAGCCCTGCAGGAGGCCAATTTTCCTCGCTCCCAGCTTTATCAGATTCGCAGCTTCTTGGAAAAAGGCAAACGCACCGCCACCCTCAACTATCTCTATTTCCGCAGCCGCCTGGGCAAAAAGGGGCAGCCGCTGATGGAGGCTTTTGAGCGCACCTGGTGCAAGGCCAAAACCAACGACGGCCACCTTCCCCCCTGGATGTATGTTGAGCCACAGGTATCCTCGTCAACACCAACCTATGAAACCATCTGGCGGGATCTGGTGGATTTGTACGCCTTTGTGCAAAAACAGCCCCAGGCCGAGGGTCGGCCCGTTCTGGCGGAGGTGGAGTGATGGTGAGACTGGCAGAGCTGCCCCAAGCGGGGCGAACGATCACCTCTATCCCTTTGAGGGCCACCCTCGCCTCTGCCCTGGCGGTGGGAGCCGGCGGCTCCAGCGGCTCCCTGGCGGATAAGCCCCTGCTCAAAGATGCCTTTGGCAGGCTGATCATTCCCGGCTCCCAACTGAAGGGGCGGCTGCGCCACGAGTGCGAGAAACTGGCCCGTGGCCTGGGCTGGGCCATTTGCCGCTCTCCCGACCCAGAGCGCATGTGTCCGCAGCGGGAGGGCAGCGCAGGAAATTTCCACCGCCCCGAATACCAGGTGGAGGGCTACGCCGGATCCCATTGTCTGGTCTGCCAGATATTCGGCAATCCGGCCCTGCCTGCCCGCCTGTGGGTGGAGGATCTCGTCTGCGAGGTGCCGCCAGCAGCTCTGGAACCAACCCTTCGCCCTGGGGTCACCCTCAACCGCCGCCGCCGCACCGCCGAGGATCAGCGGCTCTACCTCATTGAGACCTCTCCCGCGGCTGAGCTGACTTTTTCCGGATCCCTGCAGCTTTTGCCCGATTGCCCTTCCTGGGGCAAAACTCTCCTGTTGGCGGCCCTGCACCACCTGATCGCGCTGGGGGGCAGCAAATCCGCAGGTTTGGGCTGGCTGCACTGGGATCCTGGATCCCTGCAGGCTCTCCAGCCCACCGCAGCCGATTGGGCTTTCTTGGCCCAGGGAGGGAGCTGATGGAAGCCATTCAACTCACCCTAACGGCTCAGTCTCCCTTGGCCATCGGTCGGCAAAAG
Source organism: Synechococcus sp. R60.1 (assembly GCF_047461835.1). Lineage (NCBI taxonomy): Bacteria > Bacillati > Cyanobacteriota > Cyanophyceae > Synechococcales > Synechococcaceae > Synechococcus > Synechococcus sp. R60.1. Next base: position 4,735 of record NZ_JANSIA010000028.1, read on the forward strand.
CCGGGCGGCTCCATCAGCGAGGCCCAGGATTACATTCCCGGCAGCGTGATTCGCGGTGCTCTGGCCGACCTCATGCTCAGCCAAACCCAACATCGCCCTGCCGAGGCGCTGGAAGGAGATTTGGCCGCCCTGTTTACGGCAGCTCGGCCTGCTGTGTTTACCCACGCCTATCCGGGATCCGGCAGCAAGGTCTTGCCGGCCACGGCCTTCAGCTCGAAAAACAATCCCGGCTTCCGCTCAGAGGCGGGCAAAACGGGGGTGTTCGACACGCTCCTGGATCGCTTCTGCTCACAGCGGCTGGGGATCCCGTTCGATCCCACAGAGCCGGACGGTTCCGGGGGAAGAGTGGAGCCCTTCGGGGGGTTCTACAGCCAGCAGGAGTCTGACCTGGGGCCCCGCTACGAACGAGCTGCTGTGTCCAAACGCCTGCTCACGCGGGTGGGGATCAACCGTCGCCGCGCCACTGCTGCCGACCAAATCCTCTACAGCCTAGAGGTGATGAACGAGGGCAAAGCCCGCCCCAATGGGCATCTGGAGCGCTCCCTTTTCAGCGGCTACATCTACCTGCGGGATCCCAAGCTGGCCGAGACCCTCACCCGCTACCTCAACGCCCACGCCCACCTGCTGCGCTTGGGAGGAGGGGTGTCGCGGGGATTGGGCCGGGTCAACGTCACGGCTCGGCGTCTGGCTGCTCCCCGGCCTTCCCTGGCCCAGCGGGTGGAAGCCTTCAACCAAAAGCTGCGGCAGCGCTGGCAACAATGGCAGGTGTTCGGGGATCCCTGGCAGCCCCTTCTGCCGGAGCGGCAGTATTTCTCCATTGGGCTGCAGTCGGGGGCCATTCTCAAAGAGCGCTGGCAACGCACCACCGTGCTCACCCCCCAGATGCTCCAGGAAGAGGCCAACTGCGAAGATGGATCCCTGGCTTTGGAGCTGGCCTTCAGCAGCTACGCCTATGTCTCCGGCTGGAACGCTGCCTGGGGTCTGTTCAAAGATGTAGAATTGGTAACCACGCAGGGCAGCGTCTTTCTGCTGAGCACCACGCAACTGGAGCGTTGGATCCCGATTTTGGCGGAGATGGAATACTGGGGGATTGGCGAACGCACTGCTGAAGGATTCGGCCAAATCGAAGTTTGCAGTCCGTTCCATCATCATTTCTGGGAGAACCCGCTATGACCTTCGCCACCAGCGAGATCACATCGGAACAAGAGCTCAAGATCCAACGGCAAATCCGGCTGGCCGAAGATGATCTGGTCGCCAGAATTCAAGCCGCCTTGGATAACTTCAGAGGTCTCAACAGATTGGAAGAGGCCCAATATCGCAACCTATTGCACGTGGCAGCTTCCACCGAAAGCTCAGAGGTGATCAAGAACTTTTTGCGCTACCAGGTGGGGCGCGATGACAAGTGGGGGCGGGGCAAAGACTCTTTGGCAGAAGCCATCATCAAAGACATCGACAACTGGATTCATCAAAGGGCTATAGCCATCGCCAGGGAAGCCGGAATTGAAAGAGCATCCCCCAAAGTCAACGAGATCAAAATTGACTTGATTCGGCGCTACCTGGGCTATGGGGCCCGCTACCTCAAGTACAAGCGAGAGGGAGGAGGATCCTAGACCGTGACCTACAGCAGTTTTACCCTTGAGAGAGCCATTTCGACCTTTCAGCTCAGGTCAAGAATCATCCATGGCCTGCTTGCGGAGGTTCCACCGACTGAGTGCTCCGATTACTTGAAAATAACCCTAGATCGCTATCTCGGCTTGGCCACCTCGGTCAACAGCGAAAAGGCCCGCTCCGAGTTTATCATCGCCCCTGTGCTGGGAGAGGTGAAGTACCTATGTCGGGATCAAATCTCGCTGTTTTCCGGCAAGGAATTCAACGTGGATCCCGAGAGGGGGCTGGTGGGCCTATGCGACTACATCATTTGCCTATCCCCTCTCCAACTCTACATTCAAGATCCGGTGGTGATTATCGTTGAGGCCAAAAAAGAAGACTTGATCGGGGGTCTGGGCCAGTGCGTTGCCGGTATGGTGGGGGCACAGGTCTTTAACAAGAACTCCAATTCTCAAGTAGACAGTGTCTATGGAGCAGTAACCTCAGGAACCAACTGGCGATTTGCAAAACTCGAGGGTGACCAACTCTTTATCGATGACAGGGAGTACTTTATCTCAGAAATTGCTCAGATCCTAGGGATCCTCTTGAGTTTTATTAAGGGCTCCGTCTCGCTTCGGGAATGGCAAACCTCTGCAGTACAAGCCTTAACTTGAGCAGCCATTTGAGGGAACAATGTTCGACGTTTTCAAAAACCGCTTGGAAATCACCGGCACCCTCACCACCGTGACCGCTCTGCACATCGGGGTGGGCCGCTCCACCGAACCCATCGGCTCGGATTTGCCGGTTCTCAAGGATGCGCTGGGCCGTCCGCTCATTCCCGGCTCCAGTTTGAAGGGGGCGATGCGCTCTCGCCTGGAAAGTTTCTTGCGGGGCATCAACCCAGAGCTGGCCAGGGATCCCGGCGAATTGACCAGCAGCGAGCAATTTCAGATCATCAACCAAATTAAAAATGACTACAAAGGGGACGATGCGGCTCTGACTCAAAAGCTCATTGAGGCCACCGACTGGGTCTCGCAGGTGTTTGGATCCCCTTGGTTGGCCGGCAAGGTGCAGATCCGAGATTTGCCCGTGGTGCCGGAAGCCTGGTTTGGCCAGTACCAAGAGCGGGATGGCGTGGCCATCGATCGGGATACGGAAACGGCGGCAGATGGCAAGCTGTACGACTTGCAAGTGGTGCCTGCCAGCACCCCCTTCCGGTTTCATGCCGTCGTCGAAAATGCCGAGGAATGGGAACTGGGCCTCTTGGCCATTGGCTTGCACCAATTGGAAACGGAACAGATCCCCCTGGGAGGGGGGCGCTCCCGTGGCTTGGGGGTTGTCCGCCTGCAGATCTCGGCAATCTATTGGTTCGACTCGGAAGGGGATCCAAGACGGCTGCTGGCCTACCTTCAAGAGCTGGTGGCCGGATCCCGACAGCCGCTCAGCCCGGAGCAGGCTGCCGCTTTGCGCCAAGACTGGGTGGAAGCCCTGGTTGCCAAATTAACAACGGCCTCTCAACGGCAATCGGTCGGCCCCCGCCGCTAGCCCTATTTCATGTCAGGAGGGATCCCGATGGTCTTCATGGACTCTACAACGGTTGGCGATACGGTCAGCGTTTTCCACCCCTATCGGTTGACAAACTGGACAGACTGCTTGCCGCCCCAAGCCCCTCAACCAAAAGCTCCTGTTCTGGTGTGAAGGATCCCAGGCTATGCACAAACGCTACGTTAACCATTGCACCCTCTGCCTCGCCCTCAAGCCCGATGGCCCTGTTCTCATCAAGGCGGGCAAAGAAGGGGCTGACCCGACGAAGCCGGATATGGAGTTCGTCGAAACCTATCACGGCGGCGGGCGAACGGTCTATTTTCCCGGCAGCTCCCTCAAAGGGGCAATTCGCGCCCATGCGGAGCGCATCGTCCGAACGGTGGGCAGCGACAGACGTCCTGAGGGGGGAGGCTTCAAACTCTGGGCCAGCGATCCCCTCGACCAAAAGGCCAATCAATGGCTGGAAAAAATTGAAGAGCCCCACCAGGTTTACGCCCTTTCTTCCTTTACGGATCAGATGTTCGGCAACACAGCCATCGCCAGCCGGGTCCGCATCGAAGATGCCTATCCCAAGCCGGGAACCCCTCTGCGCCTGGAGGAACGTAATGGGGTGGCCATCGACCGCGTCTTCGGCTCAGTGGCGGTGGGGCCGTTCAGGTATCAAGTGTGCGTAGAGGGATCCTTTCAAACCAAGATCCACCTGAAAAACTTTACCCTGGCCCAACTGGGTCTGCTGGGACTGGCGTTGCGGGATCTGGATGAAGGCTGGTTTGGCATCGGCTTTGCCAAGTCCCGCGGCATGGGCACCGTTCGGGTTGAGTACGAGTGGGCGGTGGTGGACTATCCGGGCTGCCTGGTGGATGAGGCAAACAGGCAGATTCGACTGCTGGGATCCCCCCTGACCTGGCCACAGGGATCCCTGTTGGGGGCGGGCGAATTTTTAACCCCCGAAGAGGCAGGCAAATACGGCTTCCCCAAACCCGATTGCCAAGCGGTGCCGGTGGGAGCGGAGCCAATGCCTTTGGGATTTGGGGCGCGGCTGACCTGGGATCAGACGTCTGAGGCCAAGGTGGAACATCTGCTCGCCACCGCCGTAAACAGTTGGGCCAAACTCCTGCAAGCGGAGGCCAAAGCCGTATGAAACCAGCCTACGTCGCCTCCCTCAAGATTCAAGATGGGGCAGAGTCCTCGCTTTCCCAAGTGCTCTCGGCTTGTTTTTCCACTTCTGAAAAAACCTACTCCTTTCTGCGCTGGCCCCATCGAGTCAGCGGCATTCAGGTGGGGATCCCGGCGGATCCCGTCTGTCCAGAGGGGCAAGTTTTCTCCCAACAAGGGGAACTGCGCTGGAAAAGCACCCCCCACGGCTGGGATCTGCTGTATCTGGGGATCCAAGCTCCCCCGGACTCCTTTATCCCTCTGCCGGGAGAGTGGCGGTGGGAGGATCACGCAGCCGACCTGTACGGATCCCAAAATCGAGAAACCCGCTTTCCCAAGCCCCTCAGCCATCCCCAAGATCTCAAGGTGGGCCAGCGCTACTTCCGAGATGAGCGAACTGCCCGCGTTCACTTTATTGCCCTGATTCCGAGGTGACCATGACCCCCCAAGGCCCTCGCCCATTGCCCAACCAGGCCGCATCTGCAAGATCGTCTGCCGGCAACAGCAGTCGAGTTGGAGGCAAACCAACCGTGTTTCCCAAACCCTACGAGCTGATCCCGTTTCCCACCCAGCGCCCCACGCTGGAGCGGCCCGCCGGCCACGCCAAGTTCCACGCCGATAAGCTGCACGGCACCCTCTTTCTCACCCTGACGGTGCAGACTGCCGTCCACATCTCCACCGGCCACTTGGCCTTGGGCAGCGATGTTGGAGTCAAAGGGATCCCGGTGCTCAAAACCATGACCACCACTCCCAACGGAAGGCTTAAAATCCAGGGCAGCTCCCTCAAGGGGGCCATCCGGGCCATGTATGAGGCGATCACCAACAGCACCCTGGCGGTGATGATGAGCGAGTACCGAAATCGGATCCCCCCAGAGCGGCACCCCTGCCGCAACAAAGAGCAGCTTTGTCCGGCCAGCCGCGTTTTTGGTGCTCTCAACTGGCAGGGATTGGTGGAGTTCAGGGATGCCATTGCCACCGGCACCGGATCGGGTGGCGGATCCCTGCCCCCGCTGTACCGTCCTCGCCCGGATCAGTGCAAAGCTTACTTTAAAAAGGAAAACGGCAAAGTCATTGGACGCAAGTTCTACTACACCCACAGAAACGCGTTGCAGGACAGTTCAAGGGGAACGCCCACCCAGCAAGCGATACAAAACACAGTTTTCAAAACCCAAATCCACTTCAAAAACCTCACCCCTGCCGAGCTGGGCACCTTGCTCACGGTTTTGGGGCAGGATCCCAACCATCCCATGCTGCTGAAGGTGGGGGGCGGTAAGCCCGTGGGCCTGGGATCCCTGCAGGTCACCCTCGACAAGATCGAGCGGCCCGGCAACCTAAAAGATCGCTACAGCCGCTACGATCCCCCAGAAGCCGATACCCTGGAAGGAAAACGCCTCCAAGCCTTTGTGCAAGAGCAAATTCAAGCTGCCCAGGGCTACATCTTGCCCGAACAACTCAAGCGATTGGCCGCCATCCTGAGTCCCACTGCTCTGCGCGAGCCGCCCACCGGAGTGTACTGAGGGTTCCCCCATGCTGTCAGACACTGTCGATCTCAGCCCCCAATCTTGGGATCTCGCCCACGGCATCGCCATGACCTTGGCCAAAGAAAGGGTGGATGTCAACGAGTTGAGCAAGTGCATCGCCTATCTGCGCTCGGTTGCCCATCACCCTGACGCGGGATCCCGCTTTTTCCGATTCACCGGCGAGCTGGTGCGGGAAACTGGCCTATGCCGTACCCAACAAACCAGAAGATACTATCAGCTTATTGACGAAACCTGCAAAAGGTACTTGCAACCTCTGCAAGACAGGCCGGCGGAGATGCTGCAGATCCTGGGCTGGGCAGCCCGGCTGGCTTGCTACTACAAGGATGGAGGGATCCCCATTGGCGAGATTCCACCACCTCAGGGATCCCAACCCAACGACAACTCCGGTCACAAGGACTCCGTTCCCCAAGGGGCGGGAAACAAATCCCAGGACGACAGACAACAACAAAACCATCAACACCAACAAGACCAGGCCCAGCATCAGGCCCGCAAAGCCCGCTTCCAGACCGGGCAAAAGCTGAAGGCCACCATCACCAACATCAAGGGCAACAAAGTCACCTTCCAGATTCTGGACACAGACACCAAGCTCACCCAGAAGGAGCCCGGACGGGCGGGATCCCTCTCGGTGGGGCAAGAGGTGCAGGTGAAAGTTCTGGATCTAAAGGAAGATGGCAGAATCCGCAAGGCCAAGCTGCTCTGAGCACAAAGCGGAACAGAGCCCTCGAAAAATTTGAGTTAACCGCCTATCATGCAGACCATCATCATGACTGTGGGCACCTCCTTGCTCACCAACCTTGACAAAGACCTGCAGCCGCAGCGCCCCTGGGTGGGACAAAAAACCATCGGGGATCCGGAGCAAGCGCTGGCCTGGATGAAAAGAACCGATCTGGAGCTGATCAGCGCCGAAACCAACACCTACTTGCGGCTGGATCCCACCTCGAATGATGCCTTGATTTTGCTGCACTCAGAAACCCCCGACGGATTGGAGTGTGCCCAGATTTTGAAGCTCTTTTTTGAGCAAGAGCTGGGTCAGCAGCAGGTCTCTTTGGTTCCCCTTCCCGGCATCAACTATGAGCTAGAGGGATCCTCACTGGAGCGGATGGCCGAGCTGTTGAAACAGTTGGCAGAGAGCGCCAAGGGGATCGTCACCTTTGCCGCCACCGGTGGGTTCAAAGCCCAAGCCATGATCATGGCTGTGGTGGGCAGCCAATTGGGGGTCCCGGTTTGCTACATCCATGAGCAATACAAATCCCTGGTCTACTTGCCCTACCTACAGCCGCAAGTTCAGCCCCGGATCCCACGGGCAGATCTCCCCGATTCAGGCCGAGATCGCTCCCAGATCATCCAAATCCGAAGCGATGCCAGCCATCACCGACCCCGCAGTTGGGCCAAAGTGGAAAGACTCCTGCGAGACATTCCCTGGGTGGATCTGGTTCGATACGATCCACACGCCTACGCTGCCCCCAAAAACAGCGTCAAAGCCTCAAACCGCAAAACCGAAGATGGCCGCCACATTCTGTGGATCCACCTCCACGAGAGCCAGGACACCCACCTCGCTGTCAGAGTAGAAACCACCGGCTACACCCCCGAGCACCTAGAGCTGGCTGCCACCGAATTGCGGCAACGCTTGGGCCGTCTGCTTTGAGTGTTTCCATGAATCCCGCTTCCCCAAAGGGAAGTGACTTATCAGGTATAGGGTTTTTGCTACGCAAACCTACATAAAATAAGGTATCGCATTCGGAACAACGGTTGATCCGGGTGGCGTGGAAGTTGCTTGCGGCTCAGGATCGGTTCCATTAACAGGAAATTACCGAGTACAGCGTATTCGCTTCGACCATCATCCGTTTCAACTACCCCTGCCAAAAGTGCCAGATCAGATCTAGATCATCACGTCTGCAGTTATTAAGCTTGTCTGAGACACATATTACGAACAACGCGAAAAAAGGAAGTAATATGGTAGAACATGAAAGCCTGAATACACCAACCAAACTTCTCCTAGTTGGAGTGGAGATCCTTTTTGTCTGTGCCCTGTTTCTCATGCGTCTTGGAGTCGCCGGTTGGCTTCTAATGATGTTTGGAGCGCTGCTTATTTTGCTGCTTACTTTATGGGCATTTGTGCATATAGCTTTGATGATCACATTCATTAGCGTTTTTGAATCAAGAAAGAGCGATATTGCGCTCTACCTCGCGACTCATTTTTTCTATCTTTGGGCCTGGTTATTTCAATTCGATGGCGATGATACCAGTGTAAAGTGGACTATTCGTCTCCTCCCATGCACGAACTTTCTGGAGCCTCTCCTCCGGAAATGGGGCGGAGTTCTATTTTTAACCACGAGTATCGCTACATTTGTTTGCTATTTGATAATCTTCATTTTAATAGTTATTCGCTTGGCTCGATTAATTTTCCATTGAGTTTTCATTAATTCCACTGCCCCGAAAGGAAGCGACTTCCGCCGATTATAACCCTTGCCCAGAGCGGGATCCAGGGGCCTAGATCGACAGGGTCTCGTTTAAGGACTCCGTCCCGCTGGCGCGAAAGGACTCCGTCCCGCTGGCGCGAAAGGACTCCGTCCCGCTGGCGCGAACGGCTGCAATTTCCCCTTATTTTTCTCCGCCGAGGGGCCTGAAACCCTTGCCCAGAGCGGGATCGACCGGGTCAACGGAAGAATCAGGGTTTGAGGCTTGTCGCCGACCCTGTCGCTAACCATGTTGGTGTAGAAATTAACATGGATCCCTGTGTGGAGGTTGCTGGGGAGCTGCTCCTGAGACGCTGAAGTAGGGGGCCAATGGGGCGAAAATGAGAGGCTAGGGAGCAACGACATAGCGATCTTGGGAGAGGCGCTCGTTACCCCGATACACGCTCACCTGCAAATGCTGGGGATCCAGCCGGTGCCGCTCTACACGGATGGGTGGGATCCTCAGGGCGTGGCGGGATCCCCGTCCCAGCACGGACACAATCAGGTTTGGGCCGCGGATCTGAACTCGTAGGCGCACCGGCCAGGGGAAAGGGTTGCGCAGCTTGAGGTCGGCCAAGCCGTACCAAACGGTGGCATCTAAGCCAGGGGGCACCGACTCTACCTGCCGGTAATGGGGGTGCCTCTCCACCACCTCCAGCCCTGCCAACAGAGCGGCATTGTAAAGGCTAGAGGACACCTGACAGATTCCTCCCCCAACCGAATCCAGGGTTTCGGCCACCATAAACACCGGCGCGGGCACATAGCCTCGTTCCAGGCTGCGCGGCCCCACCACTTGGTTGAAGGAAAAAATCACTTCTGCCTGTTCCCGTGAGCGTGCTGCAGGCATGATGTAAACCCCATCCAGGCTTTGGGCGGCTCGGCGAATGTTGTGGAGTTGAGAAGGAGTGCGCTCCTGCAAAGAAGTAACGTATTGGCTTAGGGTTGTTGGCGTGGGATCCGTCCACCACAAGGCCAGAAGGGCCAGTAGCGCCCCCACCAGCACAGCCAACCTCCGCAGGTCAACCCTTCCTCTCACCTCACACCTTGCCCGTCAGAAGGGGTTTCAAGGACTCCGTCCGAGTAGCGCGAGCGGGCAGTTGGCGGGAACCGGTCACGACCAGCAGCTCTTGGGCGCGGGTACCTGCCGGCAACGTGCGGGATGGGCGTAGGGCCACCAGGGCAGAGCCTTGGGCATCCACCTGAAAGTCGCCATAGTAGAGGAACTCGCCATTGTCCAGCTTGAGCCAGAGGGAGTAGCGCTCCCCCGCCACCGGTTGGGGCAGATCCCGTGCGGCCAAGATAACCTCCTGCCAGTCTCCTGGGCGAAACAGCACGTTGGCCGTCCCCGCCTCCCCCTGCAAATGCACCAGACGGGATCCCGGCTGTTGCAAGAGATGGGATAATGCCCGCACCGATTCTAGCTGGGCCAGTTGCAGAGCTTGCCGCAGTCGCCAGTTGTCCAAGCTGAGCAGAACCAAAATTGCCGCCACCAAGCCTCCCAGCCAGCGCCACCCCACCCCAAAAGCAGGCAGTGGAGAGTGAAGGGGGACTGCCATCTCCTGCTCGCGTAAGCCGATAGCCCCCACCTCTGCCATCACCTTATCGCGCAAGCTGGCAGGCGGGAGCACTCCTGGCAATCCGTAGGGCAACAATTCCAAGGTTTCTTGCAAGGCTTGCAGTTCGGCCACCAGCCGAGGGTCTTGAGTTAGGCGTGCCTCTAGAGCACTCACCTGTTCAGGAGATAAGTCCCCCAGCAGATAGCCGGCCAGTTCTTCCCGTTCCTCTGTTAAAGGGGGCGAGGTGGATAAGGACTCCGTCCCGCCGACGCGAAAGGACTCCGTCCCGCTGACGCGATCAGACATGGCCATCCCGACACCAGAACTCAACTCCAAACCTAGGACTCCGTCCCGCTAACGCGAAAGGACGCGGTCCCGCTAACGCGAGCAGAAACCCAGAAGGGCGCGCAGGGATCCCCGCAATTTGCAGAGAGCTTGGCGAGAGCGGGTCTTAACCGTCCCCAACGGGATCCCCAATTGGCGAGCAATGTCCGCCTGGCTCAACCCTTGGTAATAGAGCAACTCCAGGATCTGCCGTTGGTTTTCGGGCAATTGGCTGAGGGCCGCTTGCACCGCTTGCCGCCGCTCCTCGATGGAAACCTGCTCAAAAGGGAACCGAGTCTTGCTAAAGGACTCCGTCCCGCTGACGCGATCGGCGCTGGGAATGGTCTGCCAGCGTTTCAAAAGAAGTTGGTGGCTGCCCTGAGAACGCAGACGGTCAATGGCCCGCGAGCGGGTCAGGATGCACAAAAAACTGCTCAGGGATCCCCGCCGCTCGCGCGACTCGGACGGAGTCCTTGGATCACAGCCAACCTTGCGCCACAGCTCGACAAACACCTCCTGAGTCAGGTCTTCTGCCTCGGCCACGTGGCCCAGGATCTTGAAGGCCAGCCCATAGACCAAGCCGGCATAGCGATCGTAGAGCGCAGCCAGAGCAGCAGGTTGCCCCGCCTTGAGCGCTTCCATCAGCTCCCAATCGGCGCGGGATGACCAATCTCTCACCCGCTCACGCCAGCGGGACGGAGTCCCTGGTTGCTCACCCATGCTACACCCAGTTTCGCCCCACACAACTAGAGGATAAACCTGCCCGATCGCGCCAGCGGGACGGAGTCCTTAAGTCTACCCCCTCAGCCACGACGGGCCGCCCATTCCAGGCTGAGCAAGGCTGTGTTCACCAGCAAGGCCAGGGATCCCACCGCCAGGGATCCGGCCCAGATCTTGTCGTAGCGACCGGCCTGGGCAATGCCATCGAACAGCAGGGTTCCCAGTCCCCCTGCCCCAAACTTGGCGCCCACGGTGGCAATGGCAATGGCCACAATTGCCGCCAGCCGCAGCCCTGCCAAAACAATGGGCAGCATGAGCGGCACCTGCACCTGCCACCACCGTTGCCAGAGGTTCATCCCCATGCCCTTGGCAGCTTCCAGGATGGCAGGCTCGACCGAGCGCAGGCCCACGCAAAAATGGCGCACCAAGATCACCTGCGTGTAGATCACCATCGCCACCACCACCGAGCGGGCATTGAGGCCAAGCCAGGGCACCAACAAAATGATCAAAGCCAGGCTGGGCACTGTGTACAGGATGCTGAGGATCCCCATGACCGGCAGGGCCAACCAGCGCACGTGGTGAACCAGCAGAGCCAGCGGCACCGCCAGCACCACCGCCATGCCCAAGGTCATCCCCACCATCGCCAGATGCTCTTGGGTGAGCTGCCACATCAGGCCGGGGTGGTTGAGGAGATAGCTCACGCGGATCCCCCCTCCAGCATGGCCAAGCTGCGAATGTGATCCAAGGTCAAAACGCCGATGGCCCGCCCGTCCTCCCACACCGTCAGGGCTGCCGCCCCTGTGCGCAACAGCAGGGACAAGGCTTGCCGCAAAGTGGCCTGGGGCCTCACCATCGCTCCCTCTTGGATTTTGTGGTTGTGCGGGATCCCGGCCATCGCCGTTTCCACCCGCAGCACACTCAGTTGCCGTACCATGTCATCTGCCCCCAGCAGTTCCCTGACAAAGGGAGTAGCCGGCTGGGTGAGCAGCCGAAAGGGAGTGTCGAACTGCACCACCCGCCCCTTCTGCATCACCAAAATGCGATCCGCCAGGCGCAGCGCCTCTTCCACATCGTGGGAGACGAACAGGATGGTTTTTTTCAATTGCCGTTGCAGGCGCAGGATCTCCTCTTGCAGCTTGCTGCGGGTAATGGCGTCGATGGCCCCAAAGGGCTCGTCCATCAGCAGCAGCCCTGGATCCCCGGCCAGCGCCCGCGCCAGCCCCACCCGCTGCTGTTGTCCACCCGACAGTTGGGCAGGGTAGCGGTGGCGGTACTCATGGGGGGGCAAATTAACCAAGCTGAGCAGCTCGTCCACCCGCTCGCGGATGCGCTCCTTCGGCCACCCCAAAAGTCGCGGCACTACCGCCACATTCTGGGCCACCGTCATGTGGGGAAACAGCCCCGATTGCTGGATAACATAGCCGATCCGCTGCCGCAGAGCCGTGATGGGAAACTGGCGGATATCCCGCCCGTCCAAGCGAATCTGCCCCTGGGTGGGATCCAGTAGGCGATTCACCATTTTCAGAAGGGTGGTTTTGCCGCAGCCAGAAGGCCCCAAAATGACCACCAACTGGCCCGACTCCACGGAAAAACTGCACTCGTCCACAGCCGGCTGGGAACTGTGGGGAAAGCGCAGCGACACCCGCTCGAACTCGACGGTGCTCACCTCAGGGCCTCATGCAACAGGCAAGGTTATTTCTTGAGAATGCCGGCTTCCACCAAGAAAGTTCTGGCCACCTCCGCCGGCTCCTTGCGGTTGCCGCTCACCTCGTAGTTCAACCGCTGCATCACCTCGTCCGTCAGCAGGGGGGAAAGGGCATTTAAGGCAGCGGCAATGCCGGGGTTGGCCTCTAGGGTGTCCTTGCGCACCACCGGCGCCACCTGGTAGGGGGGGAAAAGCTGCTTGTCATCCTCCAGCAGCACCAGGTCAAAGGCGGCAATTTCTCCATCGGTGCCGAAGGCCACTGCCACATCCGCTTCCCCATTGACCAAGCCCTGGTAGCGGAGGCCGGGATCCACTGCTTTGTAGGCCTTGAGCCGGAAATTACCGTAGACGGCTTGGATCCCAGGTAGGCCATCCTCGCGGGCTTGAAACTCCGGCGGCCCGATCATCACCAGCTCGCCCGCTTTGGCCACCATGTCCGAGATGGTGGCAATGCCCAGCTCAGCCGCTCTGGCGCGGGTCATGGCCAGGGCCTGGGTGTTGTTCAGGGGGGCGGGATCCAGCCAAATCAGTTGGAACTGGCTCTCGTACTCGCGGGCCACCGTCGCGTACACCTCTGCCGGGTCGCCGCTGCTGGGCAACTTGAGCACTGTCAGCAGGCCAGTGCCGGTGTACTCGGGGTAGAGATCGATCTCGCCGCTCAACAAGCCCGCATGGGCTACCGGTGTTCCGCCCAGGTTGAGCTTGCGCTCCACCGTGAACCCTGCCGCCTCCAGGGCTAAGGCGTACATTTCCCCCAAAATAAACTGCTCGGTAAAGTCCTTGGAGCCGACGGTAATGGGCTTGGCGAGGCCCCCTTGGGGAGTGAGAACAAGAGCTGCCAGCCCCGACAGGGCCAGCAAAGCCAAGCGACGAGTGGTTTTCAGCATAGGCAAGGGGAGAAGGGATCCCAGGCTAATGACAAGAGGCCCTGCCGAGAGCGTTCCGGCCTGGGCCAGGAAGTTTCGACTGTTAAGTCACCATTAAACCATTATTTTCCCTGAGCCGTAACTGCAAGAACCAACCGTAGAGATCGCCAGTACGGTCACTGCAAGTTGGTTGGAAATAGCCCAAGTGTAAGGACTCCGTCCCGCTGGC
>NZ_JANSIA010000028.1:18518-29554 GCF_047461835.1 Synechococcus sp. R60.1
GCGATAGGACTCCGTCCCGCTGGCGCGATAGGACTCCGTCCCGCTGGCGCGATAGGACTCCGTCCCGCTGGCGCGATAGGACTCCGTCCCGCTGGCGCGATCAGCCTCCGCTGGGGGCCGGGAAAGAGCCTGTTACCGCGCGGATCTTCTGTCGCCGCCCGGCTCGCTCGATCTCCAGCTCCAGGGTGCTGCCCACCTCAGTGCGCTCCACCTCCTGTTGCACCTGATCGGCTGTGGTTACGGCACGACCATTGATGGAGAGAATGACATCCCCAGACCGCAGCCCTGCCCGTTCCGCTGGGGATCCCTGGATGACTTCGCCAATCAGTACACCCTGATCCACCGTTATCAAAATGCGGCTATTGGGATCCTGGTTGAGGCGCTCCTTCAGCTCTGGAGTCAGCGTGAGCATGCGGATGCCCAGGTAGGGGTGATCCACCTTGCCGCGAGTGATCAACTGATTGGCCACCCGCTGGGCCGTCTCAATGGGGATGGCGAAGCCCAACCCTTGCGCTCCCTGGATGATGGCGGTGTTCACCCCGATCACCTCCCCTTGAGCGTTGAGCAGCGGGCCGCCGGAGTTGCCGGGGTTAATGGCCGCATCCGTTTGGATAAAAGATACCCGCTTGTCAGGCACCCGAATCTCCCCGCTGGAACGGCCCAAAGCGCTGATGATCCCAGCCGTAACGGTGTTATCCAAACCCAGGGGGTTGCCGATGGCAATGGCCCACTGGCCCGGCTCCAGGGTTTCCGAGCGCCCCAGCTTCACGGTCGGCAGGTTCTGGGCGTTGATCTTCACCACGGCGATGTCCGTAACCGGATCCGAACCGATTACCTGCCCATCAAAGCTGCGGGTATCCTTGAGCGTCACCGTTACCTTGTCGGATCCCTCGACCACATGGGCATTGGTGATGATCTGGCCGTCTGGGCTGATGATGAACCCAGAGCCGGTTCCCTGCTGTCGCCGCTGCCGAGGGATGGAAGGGATCGCTTGGCCAAAGAAATCCCGGAAAAAGGGATCGCTGAAAAACTCCTCCGGAAAAGGGGCAGGGGCGCGCACCGTCCGCTCAGCATCGATGCGAACCACCGCCGGCCCCACCTTTTGCGCCACATCGGCGATGAAATTCAGGTTCAGTTGGGGCGGGGTTGCCGTCGTCTGGGCAGATACCCCCTTGCCCCCCACCAGAGCTGCTCCCAGCCCAATGCCCAGCAGCACCAGCAGCACTGACGAGAGAAGAGACTTCCAAGTGGAGATGGCAAAAGGCTGGAAAGAGGATTGAGCAGGTTGGGCGGAAGCTTCTGACCCGGGAGAGGGCTGGCCCGGCATGGATGTGCTGCGCTTCATAGCTACAAGAAGAGGGTTGGGATGCTGCAAGACTTCGGCCCCACGCAGGGGAAGAAACCTAGAGCCTAATCTAACATGGACAGCAGGGATCCCAGAGTGGGCAACCCTAGCGTTTTTCCGTACTTCTATCTGGAGCGAAGAGCAGCGGAATCTGCTCACCTGAGGTAGCCCATTTCCATTCAGTTGGCTTTGATCAAGATAGGTAAAAGATAGGTAAGGCCCGAAAGGCTCCCGGTTTTGTCCGGTTTGCAGCTAGCGTAGGAATGATGAATGGGGGTAAGACCATGACCAACCCAGCCAGCCGCCTGTTGGCTCCTCTGCTTGGCGGATTGCTCTCAGCGCAGATGGCCGCCCCAGTTTTGGCCCAAATGGGGCCCTTGCCACCACCGCCTGCCGGTGAGGGATGGCGTCCTGTGAATCCTCGCCCCCTTCCCCCTGGCCCTCAACCCCTGCAACCTGGCCAGCCCTTTCAACTGCAAACCACGTTGCTATTGCGCTCTGGGGATCTGATCCAGGCGGTGCATCGCTCCCCAGAAACCCTCTTGATTGCCCCTGGGGAAACCCGTGCCGTCAGCCTCAGCCTGGATACTCCTCTGCGGGACATCTACGGCAACACGGTCGTCCCGGCGGGGGCCGTTTTGGAAGGCCAATTTCAGCCGGTGAGCGGCGGCACCCAGTTTGTCTCGCGGGCTTTGATTTTCAACGGCCAATCCTACCCCCTCTACGCTCAGAGCCAGGTTATCCCGCTGCGCAAGGATCCCCGCCACACTTCCGGGGAAGCGATTGTGCAAGATGCCTTGATTGGGGCAGCTGCGGGGGCCATCTTGGGAGGCTTGTTCGGCGACCGGGTGATCTCGACGGAGAAAGTGCTGGGCGGAGCGGCGGCAGGGGCTGTCATCGGCAATGTAACGGCGCCGGAAGTGGCGGTGATCGACGCCAATGCCAACTTGACTCTGACGGTCACCCAAGATTTTCAGCCCTACCTGCCCTAGCGAGCCCCTGAAAACAGCTCTGGCCCTAGGGACTGGCGGTGAGCCGATCCAGAATCTCCTCGTGGGAGAGGCCTTTGCGCACCCACTCCTCGCAGTGGTGCAGCCGCTGGGCCGTACCGATGAGGAAGCGGTTGAGGTCGGCCCCTAGGGATTCGCAGGTGGTCTGCACGCAGATGAGATCCCGCCCCGAAAGCAATGAGAAGAGGCTGGCCAGCATTCCCGCCTCTAGGTATCCGGCAGGCTCTTGCCGTGTAGAAGCTTCCTCCAGGTTGAAGCTGGCGCGAGCGGCCAGGGCAAACCCGGAATGGCGGATCCCGGCTTGAACCAAGCCGTGGTCAGCAGCGGAAAAGTCCAGCTCCAGGCGTCCCCAACCGTGGGTGGCCCAGAGGTCGCTGAGGGCATCCAGGAAGATCCCCATCGGCAATTCCTGCAGCGGCTGCTGGTAGTAGCCGGAAAGCTCGTCTTCAACACGGCGGAAAAATGCCTCTCCCCAATCGCGGCCACAGTTGTAGAGAATGACGCGGGTGGCTTGGCCAGTTTCATAGCGCAGGCCGGAGTAGAGAGCCTCCAGCAGGGGCATGGGAAAGGCCGCCAAGCGGTATCCTCCGCGGCTGTAGAGCAGTCCGGTGTGGATGTCAGGGCGGATGTAGTAGGCAGGGCTAAAGCAGTGCCCAGGCAAGATCTGGTCTTGCAGAATCTCTTGCAGGGTAGTCATGGCTATCTCACAGGGGGATGGACGGATTTGAGGGCGGCTGGAACTTGGCCTTTTGGAGTGAAGGGATGAATGTCCGGTGGATTGGCAAAACTAGGGAATCCATTGAGGGCGAATGGACCTAGTTAACCAGCATGGATTTGGCCAAAAGCAGATAAGGACGGATCATCTCGCTCTCTTCTGCCCCAAAGATGTAGGTCAGGGAGTCGAGCATTAACTTGTAGGCAGGCTGGCATTGGTCGCGCATCTTGAACGATTTCAGGATCGTCTCCAGCCAGTAGAGCAATTTATCCCTCAGGTAGTCTTCGTCGTTGAGCAGCATGGCCATGCAGCAGTAGCGCCACACCATGCTCAGATCCCGGCGGCAGCGCTCCCAGGCCAGGTGACCATGCTGGCGGATTAAATTCGGCATCATCGGCTGAAACTTCTCCATCACCCGATCCAGCAGCTCTTGTTCTTTGGCCTGCAGAACCTGGTAAAGGCGGACCCGCTTCGGGATCCCTTCCACGTAGGCGTGTAGAGTTTTCAACTCATCTGGGCGCAGATAGCGGCCCTCACTTTGGTGCATCAGCTCGGCAACCCTTGAATTCATGAACAGATCCTCCGTTAGTTGGCTTCACACAAACATTTCCGCCAAGGTGAGAGCCCGCTCCGGCGGAACTGTGGGTAGGTCAACCTCCATCTCAGAAGAAGAAGGGGAAGGAGATTGGGCCTGAGAAGTTGCGCAGACAGTCTGCAGCTCTTGCCAGTAGGGGGCAAGCAACCCCTGCTGATCCGCCGGCAGGGATCCCTGAACCACTGCCCGTAGCTGAGCGAGCGCTTGCGGCAACCCTAGGTACTGTTCCATCGCACCAAGAGTTACCTGCTGCACAGGGGTGGGATCCCCCAGCAACAGACTCAGGCCCAGGGAGCGCAAACAAAAGGCCAATTGACGAGCCAAGAGGCGCTGAGCCGGGGTTAGAGAAGGTTCTGCCCCCTCTCTGGCGGGATTGCTGCTGGGCAACGCTGTCGCGACGGGGGTTGGCCCCTGCTGTTGCAAAACCTTTTGGATCCAGGTCAGCTCCTGCTGTTGTAAGACCTGGTAGAGCTCCAGCCGTTCTTGAAAAGAGAGAGAGTAGCGAATCAGGTCTTGCAGATCGTCGGGTGTTAGGTAACCCCCTTCTCGATCGGCAATGCGCTCCGGCCAAGAGTGAAGGTCATCCATGGGTGAAGTCTCCTTAGAGCACGGATCGAGAGAGCACAACTGAGAGCCCTGAACAAACCAGAGCTAGAGCAAAGCTCCGCCAAACAAGGCGGCAAAATCCTCAAGAGTAAAGGGATCCTCCGCTGGCAATTCCGGCACCGGCTCCACCCATGGGCGGATGCCCGACCAATTGAAGCCGGCAAAAAACTGGCCCACCGACTGGGCAAAGAGCACGGGGGACTGCGGCGGCAGTTCTTGAGCGGAGGAAGCCTTGGCTAGGGGTCGATTATCCCAGTTCAACCCCTGCAAGAAGAGCATCAGGGGCTGGGTTAGATCTCGAGCAGGATCTAGGGTGAGCATGTCAGCTTCTCCAAAGCGCTGAGGAACGACAGAACCACAAGCAAGCCTTACATTTGCTGTAAACGCTGCTCGATCTCGCGGGCGCTGGCCCCTTCGGTGATCCAAAAATTGGCGGCATCAATGCGTTCTTGCCCGCCCAACAGGAACTTGCAGTAGGTTTCCCCCATGGCGTAGCACTGGATCTCGATGCAGGCCAGCTCGCGGGAAGTCATAGCGGTGAAAAACCCGGCAAATAGCCCGGCATAGAGATGACAAACCGGCTTGCCCACATCCCCAAGGGTGCGAGCCACCATCGAGTCAAACAAGTTGATAAACAGGAAGCCTTTTTGTTTGGATTCGGTTTCCACCTCCCACTTGCCCCAGCCCTGAGCCGTAAAAGGCCACCACCAAGTCTCCAGCAAAAACAAAAGGTTGGACTGTTTTACGCCAATCCCATACTCCCGCTCGTACCACTCGGAGAAGTGCTTGGCATCGCGGATGCCCCAATCTCTGCCAATGGTGTACATCACCGCCGCCGAAGCATCCCCCACCTCCCGTTCCAAGCCTGTTTGCAGGCCCACAATAAAGTCTTCGCTCAACAGCAGATTTTGGGTGTTGTTCCAATCGATAATCGTGCCCTGATCTCGGTTGAAGCGAAAGAAATCGCGGTAACTGTAGTGAGCATGCTTGTCGCGGCCCACAGGCAGGGTGACTGCAGGACGGGGATCCGGTCGAGATGTGGTGGCCATGGCGCTCTCCTGATAAAAAATGGATAATTCTAGATTGCAAAGCAACAGGATTTGGTGGGATTTGTAGGGATCAACTGGGCCAGACAATGCCAATGAGTCAACAAAATGAATGGCTAAGCATTCGATAAACTTGGTCAGCTATCTGAGGGATCCAACATTGTTCAATCCTTGGTTGATTGTCTATAAGACAATGCCCGCTGAGCCCAAGGGATCCCTGAATATCGACAATCCATCAAACTTCCCGAGTTTGGGCCAGCGTATTGCCAATGATGCGGAAGTCCTCATTTTCTAGCTGCTTAACAGTAGAGCGAGTGATGATCTTGCCCTGCTCCACCAAAACCTTCCCCGTCCGTGGGTGCAGCAGGTCTTGTTCGGCCCGCCGACCGATGAGCACTTCGATATCCCTCAGCGAGTTCACGTACATCCCCGGCGGCAGCTCCACCACCACGCCATCGGAAACCACCCGCGCCTGACAGGCCAGCCGGGAATTGCTGCGGGCGCTGGTAATGGTCTCCAGAGTCTTGGCCTCGCGGGGGGTGATGGGAGTGAGGCTTTCCATTCCCTCTTTGACGTAAACATGACAGGTGGCGCAGAGGCCGCGACCGTTACATTCCCGCGAAACCTGCAGCTCCTCCGACAAAATGGCCGACAGCAGATTGCTGTAGGTATCGACCTCCGAGACACGAGATAAAGGCTCTAGCCGGATTTGTTTAACCATAGATGGGATCCACATTAAGGGCAGACAAAAAACCCCGGCGGGCAGGATCTACTGCATAAGCAACGCAAACAAATTACAACAATTAACTCCCTTCCCTGCAGTCCTTCTGCAGGTCTACGGCAACACCTGATTTCCCAGTCGATTAAAGTTAAACGTAGGTCACCTCAGATGATGAGTCCCGCACAAGTAACTCTGGGGAAGGCTATATTCTTTACTTTATTTTGGATTTGGATGAGGTCATCTTGGATGAAAATGTCATAATCCTTAACTACGGGTAAACACGGAATCTTTTTATCTCCCAGAAAGCCACAAAGTGAAATCACGTAAATTGGAGAAAATGACAATCCTTTCGTAAATATTTATCGCAGATCTCCCCCGGTCGTTCTGTCGGCAAGGTAAATCTTAAGTAGAACCTTCACGGTCTTTTATTGGCAATTTTGTTACAGAAGGATGTGCTGAAGTTTGCCGTAAAAGCGTATTGAGCCATTCGCTACTCTCTTGGCCATTTCTTTAAAGTAGCCCCTCGTTTTGTCTGTTTTTGTCAGTTCTGTCGATTGGGAGCTATTGCCATGGAACCACGCCAGCGGGATCCGCAAACGTTGCAAAACCTGTTGCGGGCCGCCTATCAGCAGCTTTTGGAACGCCAGCCCTACCAGCACGAGAAAGCGGGAGAACTGGAGAAAATCGAGCAGGACTTCTTGCGGGGGCGGATCGGGATTAAGCGCTTGGTTCGCCAGATTGGGGGATCCCGGCTCTACCGGCAACTCTTTTTCAGTGCCGGCTGCAACACCCGCTGTGTAGAGCAGGGCTTCAAGCACTTTTTGGGACGGGCCCCGGCCAGCAAGGAGGAGGTGGCCGCCTACCACGACATTTTGGTGCACCAGGGCTTGCAGGCCATGGTCAATGCCTTTATCGACTCGGAGGAGTACCGCCACCAGTTCGGCAACGACCATCTGCCCCACCCCCGCCAACGGCTGAGCGGCCACCCACCTTTGGCCTACTTGCTGACAAACCAAATGCACCGGCGCCATGAGCTGGGGATGCAGGGATCCCCGCTTTTGCACAGTTTGGCGGCGATGGAAGTGGGGATCCCTTAGGCAGTGGGGCCGGGGAGGAAGTCGAGGGTATAGGCTTGGCGAACCTCCAGACCCGCTGCGCCGATCCCCAGGGCCACCATCTCCTGAAAGTAGGTTTGCCAGCGCTGGTGGGTCATGGCGCCGATCCCCAGCGTGGCGGCATCTCCACTGGTGAGAAGGCCGTAGTCTTTTAGGGCTTGGTGGGCGTAGGCCAGGAGGGCCTCGCTCATGTTGGGGTTGTCTTGGCGGATGAGGCGATTGCCGGGGCGGGGATCCTCTAGGTAGCTCTGCCAGCCCTGGATGGAGGCAGCTACAAATTTTCGCACCTGCTCCGGGTGCTGTTCGGCAAAGGGGCGGGTGGTCTCCAGGGTGGTGGCGTAGGGGGAATAGCCGTAGTCGGCCAGCAGAAAAACGACGGGATCAAAGCCCCCCTCCTGGCGCACGCGGAAGGGCTCGGAGGTCACATAGCCCTGCTGGGCAGAAGACTTGTCCAGCAAGAAGGGCGTGAGGCTGAGGTTGTAGGGGCGCTTCTGCTCGTCGGTAAAGCCAAATTTGGCCCGCAAAAAAGGCCAGTAGGTGAGGTTGGCCCCCGGTGACACCCAGATGGGCTTGCCCCGCAGGTCTTCCAGGCACTCGATGCCCACCCCTGGATGGGCCAAGAGACACTGGGGATCCTTCTGGAAAAAGGCGGCCACGGTGAGAACAGGGATCCCAGCTTGCAGAGCCGCCAGAGCGTCGGGGCTGCCGCCGAGCACAAAATCTGCCGCTCCCCCGGCTAGCAGTTGCAGCACGTTAACCGCCGTTCCCCCCATGCGGATTTCCACCTGCAGACCGTAGTCGGCGTAGATGCCGGTGGCCAGGGCTTGGTAAAAGCCGCCGTGTTCGGCCTGGGCGTACCAGTTGGTGACCAGTCGCAAGGGCCGGGATCTGGCCGAAGAGGGGCGGGAGCCCGCTCCTACTGCTAGCAGAGCAGCTCCACTGGCCAAAAAACGCCGCCGCGGCCAAGGCTCTGGAGTTACACCGGACATAGGCAGGGATCCTCAGGCGGCCACGCTTTCAGTATCTCGCAAGTAGACCAGTTTTTCCTCAGGCTGGCCACCCCTTGGAAGAGGAGCTGTTGGGAGGCGTCTTCGATTTATATTTGCAAAGCAAGCGGGATCCCCTTCTTACAAGGGGCAAGATCGACATTCCAAGGGGTAGGGCATGGGCAAGGTGTATCTAGTGGGGGCAGGGCTGGGCGGGCGGGCGGGCCTGACGCAGGGAGCACTGGAGATCCTACGGCAGGCTGAGGCTATCTGGATCGACGAGCTGGTGGATGAGCGCTTGTTGGCAGAGTTGCCGCCGCAGGCGCAGGTGTGGCGACGCTCTGGGCCAGGAAGCCTCCAGGAGGGCATCCACTGGATCATCCAGCGCTGCCGAGAAGGCAAACAGGTGGTTCACCTCAAGTCAGGGGATCCCTTGATCTTTGGCCGCGCTCGCGAGGAGATCCAAGCCCTTAGGGAGGCGGGCTGTCCCTTTGAGATTTGGCCGGGGTTGTCGTCGGCCCTGGCTGGCCCCCTCTGGGCAGGGATCCCGTTAACGGATAAACACTTGAGCCGCGCTTTTGCCGTTCTCACCGCCCACGAGCTGGAAGCTCTGCCCTGGGGCGCTTTGGCCCAGTTGGATACTTTGGTGATTTTGATGGGATCCCGGCAGCGACAGCACATTGGCGCACGGCTGGTGGAGTCTGGGATCCCGGCAGACCGACCGGTGGCCTTGATCTGGGGGGCGGGGCAAGCAGAGCAGCAGGTGTGGGTGGGCACCTTGGCCGAGCTGCAGCAGGGGGAGAGTCAGGCAAAGTTGCCGGGCCTACTGGTGGTTGGGGAGGTGGTGCGGCTGCGGCAGGACTTTTTGCCGGGGATCCCTCCTTTGCCTCCGCCGGCTCCTTTGGCAGGCAAGACGGTGCTGGTTACCCGTTCTGAGGGGCAATCGCCAGCTTTTCGGGAGCTGCTACAGGCCCAGGGGGCGCGGGTGCTGGAGATGCCGACCCTGGTGATCCAGCCGCCCACGAGCTGGGATCCCTTGGATACAGCCATTGCCAACCTGGAACAATTCGACTGGCTGCTGCTGACCTCTGCCAATGGAGTGCAGGCTTTCTTTGAGCGGCTGCAGCGGCAGGGGCGAGATAGCCGAGCACTCCACTCCCTGCAAGTGGCGGTGGTGGGATCCAAAACCGCTTCCGTGCTGGCCCAGTACGGCATTCGCCCGGATCTGATGCCCTCCGAGTTTGTGGCCGAAGCCCTGCTACCCATTTGGCCGCAGCCAGTGCAGGGGCAGCGCATCCTCTTTCCCCGCGTTGAGTCAGGAGGGCGGGAGGAGCTGGTACAGGGGTTGCGGCAGCGAGGAGCAGAGGTGGTGGAGGTGGCCGCCTATCAGTCCGCCTGTCCAGCAGCAGCGGATCCCCAGGTCCTGGAAGCTCTTAAAGCCCACCAGGTGGACATCCTCACCTTTGCCAGCTCCAAGACGGTGCAGCATTTTGCCCACTTGATCCGGCAGTCAGGGCTGGGCCCTGAGATCTGGGATCCACCCGTGCAGATTGCCGCCATTGGCCCCAAGACGGCCGCAACCTGCAAGGCTGCATTTGGTCGAGTGGACATCGCAGCCCAGGAGTATACTTTGGAAGGATTGGTGGAAGCCCTCATCCAAGCGACCAACCGTTCTACCTAGCCTTTTCAGGCCGTTCGCGGTAGCGGTGCAGAGTACCCAGGTGCTCCTCATAGTGAGCCCCCATCAGCCAAACGGAACTCTCCTGGCCCGGCATCCCAATAGATACACCCAGACACCATGTGGCAGACGGCCAAGCTCTACGAAGACATTCTTTACGAAAAAACGGATGGCATTGCCAAGATCACCATCAACCGTCCCCACAAGCGCAACGCCTTCCGCCCCAAGACCATTGCCGAGCTGATTGATGCGTTTGCCGATGTGCGAGAGGATCCCCGTATCGGGGTGGTGTTGTTGACCGGGGCAGGGCCCCACAGCGACGGCAAGTATGCCTTTTGTGCCGGCGGGGATCAAAGCGTACGGGGCGAGGCCGGTTACCTGGATGAGGCCGGGATCCCTCGTCTCAATGTGCTGGATCTGCAGCGCATCATCCGCTCTTTGCCCAAGGTGGTGATTGCCCTAGTGGCAGGCTACGCCATTGGGGGTGGCCATGTTTTGCATCTCATCTGCGACCTGACCATTGCCGCCGATAATGCCATCTTTGGGCAAACCGGCCCTAGGGTGGGCAGCTTCGATGGGGGCTTTGGGGCCGCCTACCTGGCGCGAGTGGTGGGGCAAAAAAAAGCCCGCGAGATTTGGTTCCTCTGCCGCCAATACACCGCAGCCCAAGCCCTAGAGATGGGTCTGGTCAATGCCGTGGTGCCAGTGGAAGAGCTAGAAGCTGAAGGGATCCGCTGGGCGCAAGAAATTCTCCAGCACAGCCCCTTAGCCATCCGCTGCCTCAAAGCCGCCTTCAACGCCGACTGCGATGGGCAGGTGGGGCTGCAGGAGCTGGCCGGAGATGCGACGTTGCTGTTCTACATGACCGAAGAAGCTGCTGAGGGCAAACGCGCCTTTTTGGAAAAGCGCCCACCTAACTTTCGCCAGTTTCCCTGGTTGCCATAGTTTGTTTGTTTTCATTAATTCCACTTCCCCGAAGGGAAGCGACCTGTAGGGCTGGGCTTTACCTCAAACTCAAGCAGCAGCACCACCTGACGGAAATACCGCTGTCGATATTCCGCCAGGAAATATGCAGCCCGAGGTCTGTCAAAATCAGCGGGTAGCTCCAGCGCTGCTATATCCAACGGTTGCCCCACCAGAGCGTACCCCAGAGATGCAAAGAGACCAGCCACCTCAGCAACCGATCGGATCCCTCGAATGTCTTCCACATCCAGTTGAG
>NZ_JANSIA010000029.1:0-29112 GCF_047461835.1 Synechococcus sp. R60.1
GTCGGAACTTACCCGACAAGGAATTTCGCTACCTTAGGACCGTTATAGTTACGGCCGCCGTTCACCGGGGCTTCGGTCGCCAGCTTCGCTTGCGCTAACCGACTTCCTTAACCTTCCGGCACTGGGCAGGCGTCAGCCCCTATACGTCGTCTTGCGACTTAGCAGAGACCTGTGTTTTTGGTAAACAGTTGCCTGGGCCCTTTCACTGCGACCAGCTTGCACTGGCACCCCTTCTCCCGAAGTTACGGGGTCATTTTGCCGAGTTCCTTAGAGAGGGTTCTCTCGCGCCCCTAGGTATCCTCTACCCACCCACCTGTGTCGGTTTCGGGTACGGGTGACAACTTTCATCGCCTACAAGCTTTTCTTGGCACTACCCTCAGCCACGCGGAGTCCGTAGACCCCTCCCAATCCAGTCAGGGTGTGGCCTGCTCTTGTGCGTCCCTCTTCAGCTCCAGTTGTCAGTCAGGGAATATCCACCCTGTCTCCATCGACTACGCCTGTCGGCCTCGCCTTAGGTCCCGACTAACCCCCCGCGGACGAGCCTTCCGGGGGAACCCTTGGGTTTTCGGGGCATTGGATTCTCACCAATGTTTGCGCTACTCAAGCCAACATTCTCACTTCCGCCTCGTCCACGTCTGCTTCCGCTGACGCTTCACCCTACTGCGGAACGCTCCCCTACCATCACCATCCACAACTTCGGCGCATCGCTTAGCCCCGTCCATTTTCGGCGCAAGGGCGCTTGACCAGTCAGCTGTTACGCACTGTTTAAAGGGTGGCTGCTTCTAAGCCAACCTCCTGGTTGTCTGGGCACCCCCACCTCCTTAGTCACTGAGCGATGGCTTGGGGGCCTTAGTTGGTGGTCTGGGCTGTTTCCCTCTCGACGATGGAGCTTATCCCCCACCGTCTCACTGCCGACTAACCCTGGCGTATTCGCAGTTTGGTTCGATTTGGTACAGCTCTCGCCGCCCGCACCGATTCAGTGCTCTACCCCACCAGGTACCTGTCGACGCTGCGCCTCAACGCATTTCGGGGAGAACCAGCTAGCTCTGGGTTCGATTGGCATTTCACCCCTAACCACAGCTCATCCGATGATTTTTCAACATCACCCGGTTCGGCCCTCCACTTGGCTTTACCCAAGCTTCAGCCTGGCCATGGTTAGATCACCCAGGTTCGGGTCTACAGCATGGGACTCTCGCCCTCTTCAGACTCGGTTTCCCTTTGGCTCCGGCATTCCCGCCTTAACCTGCCCCACGCTGTAACTCGCTGGCTCATTCTTCAACAGGCACGCGGTCACCCGTTCAATCGGGCTCCCACTGCTTGTAGGCACACGGTTTCATGTTCTGTTTCACTCCCCTCCCGGGGTTCTTTTCACCTTTCCCTCACGGTACTGGTTCACTATCGGTCACGCAGGAGTATTTAGCCTTACGAGATGGTTCTCGCCGATTCACACGGGATTTCCCCTGCCCCGTGCTACTCGGGATCCGGCCGGCGCCTTTGAGCTTTCGGCTACAGGACTTTCACCTTCTCTGGTGCAGCATTCCAGCTGCTTCCCCTAGCCCGCCGGCTGCCGTTTGGCCGTCCCACAACCCCGCCCAGCCGTAGCTGAGCGGTTTAGGCTCTTTCCCGTTCGCTCGCCGCTACTGAGGAAATCACTTTTGTTTTCTTTTCCTGCGGCTACTAAGATGTTTCAGTTCGCCGCGTTCGCCCCTTTGGCCTATGGATTCAGCCAAAGGTGACAAGGCTTGCGCCTTGCCGGGTTGCCCCATTCGGGAACCTGCGGATCACCGCTTTTGTCCAGCTCCCCGCAGCGTTTCGTCGGTAACACGCCCTTCCTCGCCTCTGCGTGCCTAGGTATCCACCGTGCGCCCTTAACTGACTTGACCTTTTCACCTCACGTAACATTGGTGTTCTACCTGCCTCATGCCCCCAGGTTGCTGCTGCTTCCCCCAAGCCAAGGCTCGGAGGGCTCAACCCAGAAGCATGCTGCTCTCTTGCTATGCAGTTTTCAAAGTGCTGGCCGGCTCAACCCGGCTGGAGGCTTGTGCTCGGACCCAAACCCCTAGCCCGGTCGTCAACCTATCCAACTGGAGAACCCCTTCCCCGCTCCTCACCAAAGTGGTGGAGGTAAGCGGACTCGAACCGCTGACTTCTGCCGTGCAAAGGCAGCGCTCTACCAGCTGAGCTATACCCCCAATCCAGACTGCACCCACCCTCTGGCTTTGCCCTCAGCTTGGCCAGCTCGCTTCTAGCTTGCTAGCTCTCCCTTCTCCAGGACAAACAGTGGGCCATCCTGGACTCGAACCAGGGACCTCACCCTTATCAGGGGTGCGCTCTAACCACCTGAGCTAATAGCCCTCCCCTCGGTTCCCCTCCAGAACCCCAGTCAACCATCCCTTCAACCCCGACCGACCTGGGATAACCTTTGCTGGCCTGAGGGTGGTCTAACTCCCCTCAGATGCCCCAAGGTAGGTCTCCCTAAAAGGAGGTGATCCAGCCGCACCTTCCGGTACGGCTACCTTGTTACGACTTCACCCCAGTCACCAGCCCTGCCTTCGGCGGGTGCTCCGACTTCGGGCATGGCCAGCTCCCATGGTGTGACGGGCGGTGTGTACAAGGCCCGGGAACGTATTCACCGCAGCATGCTGATCTGCGATTACTAGCGATTCCGCCTTCACGCAGGCGAGTTGCAGCCTGCGATCTGAACTGAGACGCGGTTTTTGGGATTGGCTCACGCTCGCGCGCTCGCGACCCTTTGTCCGCGCCATTGTAGCACGTGTGTAGCCCAGAGCGTAAGGGGCATGCTGACTTGACGTCATCCTCACCTTCCTCCGGTTTGTCACCGGCAGTCTCCCTAGAGTGCCCAACTCAATGCTGGCAACTAGGAACAAGGGTTGCGCTCGTTGCGGGACTTAACCCAACATCTCACGACACGAGCTGACGACAGCCATGCACCACCTGTGTCCGCGCTCCCGAAGGCACCCCCACGTTTCCGCAGGGTTCGCGGCATGTCAAGCCCTGGTAAGGTTCTTCGCGTTGCATCGAATTAAACCACATGCTCCACCGCTTGTGCGGGCCCCCGTCAATTCCTTTGAGTTTCACACTTGCGTGCGTACTCCCCAGGCGGGACACTTAACGCGTTAGCTCCGACACTGACCGGGTCGATACGGCCAACGTCTAGTGTCCATCGTTTACGGCTAGGACTACTGGGGTATCTAATCCCATTCGCTCCCCTAGCTTTCGTACCTCAGCGTCAGTTGAGGCCCAGTTGCGCGCTTCCGCCTCAGGTGTTCTTCCCGATCTCTACGCATTTCACCGCTACACCGGGAATTCCCGCAACCCCTACCTCACTCTAGCCGGTCAGTTTCCAGGGCCTTCCCACAGTTGAGCTGTGGCCTTTGACCCCAGACTTGACCAGCCGCCTACGTACCCTTTACGCCCAATAATTCCGGATAACGCTTGCCTCCTCCGTCTTACCGCGGCTGCTGGCACGGAGTTAGCCGAGGCTTATTCCTGGGGTACCGTCAGCTTTCGTCCCCCAGAAAAGAGGTTTACAACCCAAGGGCCTTCCTCCCTCACGCGGTATTGCTCCGTCAGGCTTGCGCCCATTGCGGAAAATTCCCCACTGCTGCCTCCCGTAGGAGTCTGGGCCGTGTCTCAGTCCCAGTGTGGCGGGCCATCCTCTCAGACCCGCTACGGATCGTCGCCTTGGTAGGCCGTTACCCCACCAACTAGCTAATCCGACGCAGGCTCATCCTCAGGTGGATTGCTCCTTTCAGCTTCCGCCTGTATGGGGTATTAGCAGCCGTTTCCAGCTGTTATCCCCCGCCTGAGGGTAGATTCCTACGTGTTACTCACCCGTCCGCCACTGACACCCGAAGGTGTCCGTACGACTTGCATGTGTTAAGCATACCGCCAGCGTTCATCCTGAGCCAGGATCAAACTCTCCGTGTCAATTCAAGAGCTTGTCTCTGGAAAAATGGAAACTTGACAGGGTTGAATATGCAGCCACCAGCCGACTCAGGGAGCCTGCTGTGCTGCTTGGCGATGGTTGACTGAACGAGTTACTTGTCAAGGTTCTGGGGCGCCGGGGCTGGGTGGCCTTGTGGCGCTTTACTACCCTATCCCCACCCCCACCACCCCGTCAAGATATCCAACCCAAAGTTTTTGGCAAGTTTTTGGCGAGAATATCAGGGAAAAGAAGAAATAAAACTGTTTGAATATTGACATTCTGACTGCAGAGTTAATAAGATGGTTGCGAGGGTCAGGTTTCGGAGAAACTGTGATGCTGACTTTGCGCAAGCGGGAAGAGAGGGGTCATGTCAAGCTCAGTTGGCTTGATACTTACCACTCATTTTCTTTTGGAGAGTACTACGACCCTCGCTACATGGGCTTCCGGGCTTTGCGGGTGATTAACGATGACCGAATCAGCCCGAGTGCTGGCTTTCCGACCCATGGGCACCGGGACATGGAGATCGTTACCTATGTTTTGGAAGGGATCCTTGAGCATAAAGACAGCTTGGGCACGGGATCTGTGATTCGTCCTGGTGAAATTCAACGGATGACGGCAGGCACAGGGATCCAGCACAGCGAGTACAATCACTCGGCGGATGAGGAGGTTCATCTGCTGCAAATTTGGATTTTGCCGGAGCAGGAAAACCTAGATCCCAGTTATGAACAAAAAGCGACGGGTTTAGCAGAGCATCCCAATGAGTTTTGTTTAATTGCCTCTCGGGATGGACGCCAGGGATCCGTAATTGTGCATCAGGATGTGAATCTCTACGCGGGGTTGATTGAGCCGGGACACACCATCTGCCAATATTTGGATGAGAAGCGCTACGGATGGCTGCAGGTGGCTCGCGGCAATGTGACCCTAAATGGCTTGTTTTTGCGAGAAGGAGATGGCGTGGCCATTGCTGAGGAAAGCGAGCTCAACCTTTTCAGTGAGAAAGGTGCTGAGGTGCTGCTGTTTGATTTGGCCTGAGGATGACTTTTGGCTAAGTTCTGGCCGTTTGCCTCAAGTTCATAGTCGTTTCAGGCTGGGGTGAGACGTCCGGGCTACTGAGAGAAGCCTTCTGACCTGTGCATTATTGCTCCGCAACGCTAACGCGAAGGCGCGACCGACGCTTCGGGTGTGGGCGCAGTGTCTTAGTTCGAATCGAGGTGGCCATAGGTCTTTTGGGATCCCAACTTTTTCTGCTGCTTTCAAGTCCTTTCAGGGGGAGAAGTGGATCCTTTTTTCTTCAGGGTCTTGCTGAGTGAACTGAGAAAGAACTTGCTGCCAAAGTTGAGCAGTCTGGGATCCCTTTCCTTTGGCGTACAGGAGGCGGGCTCCTTCCTGTTGGGGATGTGGCTGTAGGCACAGCCAGAGGTAGGTCGCAGGCAGATGGCGGAGGTACTGGGGCCACTCAATAGCGGTGATCCCACCTTGGCTCCAAAGTTCTTCTAGCCCTAGGTCTTCTAGGAGTGTGGATTCTTTCCCACCGGCGCGAGCGGCAGAAGAGGTCTCTAGGCGGTAGAGATCGCAATGGAAAAGAGGGATCCGTCCGGTGTGGTATTCCTGCACCAGCACGAAGGTGGGGCTGTCGATGGGTTCAGGGATCCCCAAGCCCTGCCCTAGTCCCTGCACAAAGGTGGTTTTGCCGCTGCCCAGATTACCTTCGAGAAGAATGACCAAGCCGGAAGTGGAGCCGAGGCTGCGGCTGGGAGGGGGAGATTTTTGTTGACCTGAAGGGGCGAGGAAGCCAAGGGCGGCTTGAGCTACGAGGGCCCCTAGTGATTGGGTAGCAGCGGCGGATGGCAGCAGCAGAGGGGAGGCTTGCTGCCAGAGCTCTTCATTCTGTTCGCTGGCCATGGCTTACAACTCCTTTGGGGCGGGGATCCCAGGCGAGGAAGTTGCCTCGTTTGGGTGAACAGAAACGCGTTTGGGAGCTGTCAAGATTGCGGCCAGGCCTGCTCCAATGAGCAACAGGCTCACCCCCTGCGCCACCCGCAGGGATCCCAGCATGAGGCTATCGGTGCGCAGGCCTTCGATCCAGAAGCGCCCCAGGCTGTACCCCACCAGGTAGAGGCCCAAGAGGGTGCCGGGGGGAAGCTGGCGCCGGTAGCTTAAAAAGAGCAGGAGCCCGAAGAGACCAAAGTTCCAGAGGGATTCGTACAAAAAAGTGGGATGGACGCGCGATCCATCAGGCAGCTGCAGTTGTACCCACAGAGGGCTATCCGGAGGCAACACCTTTCCGTAGGCTTCGTTGTTGAAGAAGTTGCCCCAACGTCCGATCCCCTGACCAAGGCTGAGGGAGGGAACAAGGCAATCGGCTAGCAACCAAAAACTCAGCCGGTGCCGCCGGGCGAACAGGTAAAGCGCCGCACTGCCGCCGATCAAGGCACCGTGAATGGCAATGCCCCCCTGCCAGAGGGCCAAGACCTGCCACCAAGGGCCATCTCGATAGCGTTCCCACTCAAAGGCCACATAGTACAGGCGAGCAAGGGGCAGGGATCCAACCACCAACCACACCAGCAGATCAGGCATGGAACTGGGGGGAAGGCCACGCCGAGCTGCCAGATGGCGAGCCAGGAGCAAGCCCAACACCATTGCCAGGCCGATCAATAAGCCATACCAGCGCAGGCTGAGCGGCCCCCAACTAAACACAACCGGGCCGGGGGATTGTAAGACCAAAGTCATGACCGTGGGGACATTCCTGAGCAGATCCCTTTAGCCCACTCTACCCGCTCTGCAAGGCTATGCAGAAGACCTGCCCTCACCCCCAGCCCCTCTCCCAGAGGGAGAGGGGAGTTAGGAACCGAGGCAAGGTACGAGCTGACTGCAGTTGGAGGGAGAGGGATCCGCTCAGAGCAAGGCGACAATGTTAGAATGCAGGCTCGATTTTCCACCACGACTCCTGGGGGGGATGCGGGTTATGGCCCGGAAAGCCGCTGCTGTGAACACTGCTGATGACTCGGACAAATTGAAGTCAGAAAAACGCAAAGCCCTGGAGCAGGTGTTAAGCCAGATCGAGCGGAATTTCGGCAAAGGGGCAATCATGCGCCTGGGAGATGCCACCCAGATGCGGGTGGAGACCATACCCAGTGGGGCCATCACCCTCGACTTGGCCTTGGGCGGAGGTTACCCAAAAGGGCGGATTATCGAAGTCTTTGGGCCGGAATCTTCTGGGAAAACTTCAATTGCCCTACATGCCATCGCCGAAGTGCAAAAACAAGGGGGAACGGCAGCTTTTGTGGATGCGGAACATGCGCTGGATCCCACTTACGCAGCAGCTTTGGGGGTTGATATTCAAAACCTGTTGATCTCCCAGCCGGACACGGGGGAGGCCGCCCTGGAGATTGTCGATCAGTTGGTGCGCTCGGCAGCTGTGGATATCGTGGTGGTGGACTCGGTAGCAGCGTTGGTGCCCCGGGCTGAGATCGAAGGGGATATGGGAGATGCCCATGTGGGATTGCAGGCGCGCCTGATGAGCCAAGCGCTGCGCAAGATTGCCGGAAATGTCAGCAAAACCGGATCCATCGTTCTTTTCTTAAACCAATTGCGCTCCAAAATTGGCGGCATAGGCTATGGCCCCCAGGAGACCACCACCGGCGGCAATGCCCTTAAGTTTTATGCGTCGGTGCGGCTAGATATTCGCCGCGTTCAAACCCTGAAAAAAGGTGCGGAAGAATACGGGATCCGAGCGCGGGTCAAGGTGGTGAAAAACAAAGTTGCCCCCCCTTTCCGGCGGGCAGAATTTGACATCATTTTCGGCCAAGGGATCTCCAACATCGGCTGCATTATCGATCTGGCCGAGGAGATGGGCATTCTCAAGCGCCGCGGCTCTTGGTACAGCTACAAGGAGGAAAATGTTGCCCAAGGAAGGGACAATCTGGTTGTCTACTTGAAGGAAAACCCAGAGCTCCTAGCGGAGGTGGAAGCGGCTGTGCGGGAGAAACTTTCTGCGGGGGTGACGGTTTCCGCCAGCCGGCCGGCAGCGATGGAGGAGGGAGAGCAGGAAGAGAATGAGGATGCGGTCTTTGTAGAGGAAGAGTTCTGAGGGAGCAGCTAGCTGTTCAGGGAGCGCTTCCTGAGCGAGATCGCCGCTGGCGCAGGGCCTCGTAGAGCAACAACCCCCCCGTCATAGCGACGTTCAGAGATTCGACACCCTCGGCCATCGGGATCCGCACCTGGGCATCGGCCTGTTGGATAGTCGCTTCCCTCAGGCCAGCACCTTCGTTGCCCAGGAGAAAAAGGGTAGGGCGGGTGAGATCTTGATCCCAGTAGCAGTTTGCTGTGGGGGAGAGGGTAGCAGCCAAGACTTGGATCCCGTGGCAACGGCAGCTCTGGATCCAGGCGGCTAGGTCGGGCACGACTTGGGGCGGACGGCGAAACCACTGGCCGGCAGAGGCCCGCAAGACTTTGGGGTTTTCGGGATCGACGCTGTCTGCGCTTAGCCAAAGGCCGTCGGCTCCTGCAGCGGCCACGACTCGGATTAGGGATCCCAAATTGCCTGGATCTTGCAGCGTTTCCACCACAAGGCCCAAACGTAACTTGGACAGGGGGGGAGAGGAAATCTGCCAACTGACGGCCACGGCCACAGCTCCTTCGGGAGACTCGGTGGTACAGAGCGCTGCCATGACTTCTGAGCTGACGGCCTGCCGCCGTAGACTCTTGGGCAGATTGGCCAGCAATTGTGGGTAACGCTCAGCCCACTCAAGCGTGTAGCAGAGAGCCTGCAGGGGCCAGCCAACTCGCAGGGCTTCTTCGATGAGGTGGGATCCCTCCACCAAAAAGGCGCCCTGTTCCCGCCGGCCTTTGCTGCGGTGCAACTGCCGCAACTTGCGGATCCAGGGGTTTTTCGGACTGGTCAGCAGCTCAGAAGCCATGTGGCAATGGTTAAGGTACTCCCCAAGTCTTCGGCGTTGCTGCCCTCACCCCCAGCCCCTCTCCCAGAGGGAGAGGGGAGTTAGTAACCGGAGCGGCGCAGCCGTTGGATAAAAAATCCATCCCGATCCTGCCGGTGGGGCCAGATGAGCAGGGGATCCCCTTCAGCAGCCCAATTGGGGTGGCTGTCGAGAAAGGCTTGAATGATCTCCTCGTTTTCGGCAGGGTGCAGCGTGCAGGTAGCGTACACCAACACCCCGCCCGGCTTAAGCCAACGGGCTGCCACCTGCAGAAGCTGAGCTTGCAGGTGGGCCAATTCAGGGATCCGCTCTGGAGTCTGCCGCCAGCGAGCGTCAGCATGGCGGTGCAAGGTGCCTAGGCCGGAGCAGGGGGCATCCAGCAGTACGCGGTCAGCACTCTGCCAGGGGGGCAAGGGGGCAGGGGGTAAGGACTCCGTCCCGCTGACGCGATCGGCAGCAGCGCTCAGGGATAACAGGTCGATGGCCAGGGGACGGATTGAGCTCAAGCCCAGGCGCTGCCTATTTTCCTCCAGGCGCCGCAGACGGTGGGGGTGGCGATCCAAAGCCCAGATTTCCCCCCGATCCTGCATGTGTTGGGCTATTTGGGTGGTCTTGCCGCCCGGAGCAGCGCAGCAGTCGATCACCCGCTCTCCCGGCTGGGGATCCAGGCAATGCACCACCTGCTGGGCACTGGCATCTTGAACGCTCCACCAACCCTGGGCAAAGCCGGGCAGGGCCGTGATGTCGCCAGCATGATCCTGAAGTCGCAAGGCACCCGGCACCTCGGAGATGGGGAGGGCAGGGATCCCGGCTGCTGCCAAGGCTTGAATGACTTTATTCACATCTGCCCGCAGTGGGTTGACCCGCAAATCCAGGTGGGGTGGCTGATTAAACCAAGCACACAACTGCTCCGTTTCCACCGGCCCCAGGCGCTCCCACCATAGGCTCACCAACCAGTCGGGAAAGCTGTGCCGGATCCCCAAAGCCTGAATTGGGTCGGCTGGCAGAGTGTCCTCGAGGGGCTTGAGGGGATCCTTCTCTGGCTGATCCAACACTTGCCGCTGGTAGGCGCGCAAGATGCCGTTCACCACCCCTGTCAGGGATCCCAGCCCCATCTGGCGGGCCAATTCCACGCTGGTATGGATGGCAGCACTGGCCGGGATCTGATCCAAAAAAGCCAGTTGGTAGAGGCCGAGATGCAAAATCAGTCGCAAATCGGGGGGCTGCTTGTGGGCAGGACGCTGGGCAAAGCAATCGATCAAGGCATCGAGGGTGCGGCGACGGCGGGTAATGCCATACACCAGCTCGCTGACCAGATGCCGGTCGGCGGGGATCAGGCTGCTGTTGGCCAACAAATGCCCCAGAACCAGGTCGGCATAGGCGTTTTGGCGCTCGATTTTCTGCAGAGCCAACAGAGCCAGTTGGCGCGCGTTCATAGTCATCTCAGGATGTTCTCCCATCGCGTCAGCGGTGTGGAGCACTTTAGGGTCTAGAGATCCAGATCTCCGCTGGAGCAAGGCCGCTCCCAGGCGATACTGGAAAAGCCCCTCAAGGGATCCCATCATGCCTTACTCAACTGCTTTTCTGGAGGTGATCCCCGCCATCGACCTTTTGCAGGGCCGCGCCGTGCGCCTCTACCAGGGGGATTACGCCCAGGCAGAACAGGTAGCCGACGACCCGATCCAACAGGCCGAAGCTTGGGCGGCACAGGGTGCCCCTCGCCTGCATGTGGTCGATCTGGACGGAGCCAAAAGCGGGGATCCGATTAACCTGCCTACCATCGAGCGCCTGGTGCGCCAACTGGCCATCCCGATTCAGGTGGGGGGTGGGATCCGATCCCTGGAACGGGTGCGGCAGTTGCTGGAGCTGGGGGTGGATCGGGTGATCGTTGGCACCCTAGCCGTAGAGGATCCCGACACCCTGGAGGCTATGACCCAAGCCTTCCCCGGTCGGGTTTGGGTGGGGATCGACGCTCGGCAGGGGCAAGTGGCCACCCGCGGCTGGCTGAGCACCACTCCCCTGCGGGCCACCGAATTGGTGCAACGGGTGGGGGAACAGGGCGTCGCCGGCATCATCTACACCGACATTGGCCGGGATGGCACCCTGGCCGGCCCCAACCTACAACAGTTGCAGGAGATCCTCGCCATCTCCCGCCTGCCTGTGATTGCTTCGGGGGGAATCGGATCGCTAACGGATTTGCTGGCTTTGTTGAGCTTGCCCGGTTTGACGGGGGCCATTTTGGGTAAAGCCCTCTACTCAGGGGCGATCTCCTTGCAGGAAGCTTTGCGAGCAGTGGGGCCGGGCCGTTGGCAGGATCTGCCGCCGGAAACCGGATCCCAGTGGGCCTAGATGTCCACCTCGACGCCGAGCGGAAAGCAGCCTCAGCAATGCCATACTGGGCAAAATCGACAGGCAACTGCATGCAACCAACACCGGCCATCGGTGAAGGTTTTCCAAGACATTTTTGTTTTTTTGTTTTTCAGGTCATGTCCTTTCCCGCACTTCGCCCTGCTGTTCGAGCTTTACAACCCGAGTTGGTGACCTGGCGCCGCCACATCCACAAGTATCCTGAGCTGGGCTTCCAGGAGAAGCAAACCGCTGCTTACATCAGCCAGCGCCTGAAAAGTTGGGGGATCCCTCACCAGACCGGCATTGCCCACACCGGCATCGTGGCCACCATTGAGGGAGAGCAGCCGGGGCCGGTTTTGGCGCTGCGGGCCGATATGGATGCCCTGCCCATTCATGAGGCCAATGAAGTCGAGTACCGCTCCGCCATCCCCAACGTCATGCACGCCTGTGGCCACGACGGCCATACGGCCATTGCTATGGGCACCGCCAAGCTGCTGCAACAGCACCGTCAACACCTCAAGGGCACGGTCAAGGTCATTTTTCAACCTGCCGAAGAAGGCCCCGGCGGAGCCAAGCCCATGCTGGAGGCGGGGGTTCTGAAAAACCCGGATGTGGAAGCCATCCTCGGCCTACACCTGTGGAATAATCGCCCTCTGGGCACTATTGGCGTGAAAAGTGGCCCCTCGATGGCCTTTGCCGACCGCTTTCAGATTCAGGTGATCGGGCGAGGCGGACATGCCGCCCTTCCCCAGCAGACGGTAGATGCCATTGTGGTGGGATCCCACATTGTCAATGCTTTGCAGACCATCGTCTCCCGCAGTGTGGATCCGCTGCAGCCGGCGGTGGTGACGGTGGGCCGCTTCCGGGCTGGCGATACCTTTAACGTCATTGCCCCTAGAGCTGAGATTTGGGGCACCGTGCGCAGCTTTCAGCCGGAAGTGCGGGATTTGATCTCAAAACGTATGGAAGAAATCGTTGCCGGCATTTGCCAAGCCTACGGGGCCACCTACGAGTTTCAGTACGAACGGGGCTACCCAGCGGTTTGCAACGATCCTGCTATGGTAGCGCTGGTGGAACAAGCTGCCCGCCAGGTGTTTGGCTCAGAGGCGAGGATCATCCCAGAAATGACCATGGGCGGCGAGGACGTCTCCTTTTTTCTCAACGAGGTGCCCGGCTGCTACTTTTTTTTGGGATCCGCCAACCCCGAAAGGGGCCTGAACTACCCTCACCACCACCCCCGCTTCGACTTCGATGAGGCTGCCCTTGGCATTGGGGTAGAGCTGTTCCTGCGCTGCATTGAGAACTACACCGGGCAAGCCTTGAGTTAGCGGGAAACCTCGGCTAGGGCCTGAGCAAGTCAGCGGATCCGCTGCCGGGAAGCAGCAAGGGCTTCATAGGTTCTGGGGTGGGACGGGTAGGGGCAGGATCCCCGTCGGTGGGAATGTAGAGGGGCGTTGGGTTGGGATCCCCACCGAAGGCCATCACAAGGGCTTCCAGCAGGGCCTGTCGCTGTTGCCGGTTCAGGAATTGTACAACGGCTTTGTCTTGGGCGTAGGGGTTGACCGTGAGGCGGTCGGCACCGGGATACCGTTGGGCGATGATTGGCTCGTTGGCATCGAAATAGTCTGCCAGCGTCAGTTGCCAGTCAAAGCGGTCGGTGGGGGAGCGACCAGCCACCTGCAGGTGATAGATCATCATTCGCCGCACCAAAGTATCCTCTTCGGGTGCGGGGCCGCCATCGTTGGGGTTAATGGGGGTGTAGGTGTTTTCCAGGGGCAGATCCGGCAGAGCTTCGTATACCTGCCGCGCTGCTTGGGGGATCAGCCGCAACTGAGCATAGGCAGGCCCGGATCCCAGCAGAACCGCAACGGCAATGCCCAGCAAACCTGGCAAAAGGGCTTGTTTCCTCATCCTGCTCGCCCCAAAACTTGTTTCTGTGAAATGAATTGTATTGCAATCAAGCAGTGGTTTCGGATTGTAGATTTGGCAGATTCAGCGATTGAGATCAGGCCACAGTTGGAGTTTTGGGCCATTGCTAATCAATGCTGAGTCCATCCACTACCTGAGGTTGAGGACGCGGTTTGAGAGGGGCTGACTGAGCCAAGCGATCCCGCTGGTGGTGTTCTTGAGAATGCCTTTGCCAGAGGCCAAGAATATCCAACGTTTCGCCGCCATGCTGCGTGTAGCGCTGCCGCACTTTGCACAGTACAGGGGTATTGACGCACACCCCGGAGATGATCACCTGACCTTTGC
Source organism: Synechococcus sp. R60.1 (assembly GCF_047461835.1). Classification (NCBI taxonomy): domain Bacteria; kingdom Bacillati; phylum Cyanobacteriota; class Cyanophyceae; order Synechococcales; family Synechococcaceae; genus Synechococcus; species Synechococcus sp. R60.1. The sequence continues at coordinate 13,489 of NZ_JANSIA010000029.1, forward strand.
TCAAGGCGGGCAATTCCTGTAACAGATCCCGTCCGGCAGCCTCGACACTGTGGCGCAAATTTTCCTGATCGGCGGGGTTGACAATTCGCATCAAAAATTGGCTCATGCATTGAGACAGAATATCCGAGTCCAACTTGCCAGGGCGTTGCGTGATCAGCCCTACTCCCAGTCCAAACTTGCGTCCTTCGCTGAGGATGGTGCGCAGCACCTGTTTGCAACGGGAAGGCTCGTGGGCAGGGGCAAACCGATGGGCCTCTTCCAGCAGAATAAAGACGGGATAGGGCAAGTAATTTTCGTCCCCCGGCTGGATCTTGCCTTTGTGGGTATTGATCCGAGCATAGTTGGCCTGGCGCAAGATGGCAGCAGCGATCACCTGCTGTTCTTCTTGGCTGATCTCATGCATTTGCAGGATGGTTACCTGCCCCGGCTCAAACAAGTCTTTGGGAGCTAGGTGTTGCAAATTGTCGAAATAGGGAGAACGGTCGATCTGTTCTAATTTCCACTCCAAAGCGGCGGCTGAGGATCCCTGGGATCCATCCTCTGCGGAATCAGCCTCGTTTACGGCATCGATTAAGTCCTGAATCGTCCAGCGGATCGGGTTAAATTGAGTTGTTTTGCGAAAGGCTTTCTCCAGAAAAGATTTCTGTCGGTCAGTGGTCTCTGGCAGCAGGGTCAGAATATCAAAGAAGTTAAGAGAAGATACACGAATCTTAATTTCCTGCGGTGAAAGAACCTTGACTTTGGGTCGGTAGCCATCTTCCCCAAAAAACTTGGGGTGGGACTGCATTTCTGCCAGCGTGTGGTATTCCCCGTGGGGATCGAAAATGAGGACGGCAGCTCGGTTTTTGGGCAAAAGCAGCTCTTCAATCAAAACCCCTGCTGTATAAGATTTGCCGGATCCTGTCCCCGCCAAAATGGCCAGATGGGTGCTGACCATTTCCTTGACGTCCAGTACTACGGGCACTGCTCCCTCATCGCGCAACAACAGGCTGCCCAAGTGAGCACCCCCAATGGCTGTTTCATCTCGTTTGTTCAAAATCGATTTCAGCAGACGATTGGAGGCCAGAAAAACCTTGGCACCGGGATCCGGAGCGCGGCGGGGGTTAATAAAGCCCATCTTCTGATTGAAATAGCCGATGACCTCGACGGTAACCGCATAGATTTCCGGATTGGGATGGGTGAAGCCCACCAGAGCCACAATGGTGCTGGGATCGATTTCGGTATCGGCAAAGATGCGATCGGGGATGTGATCCAGGAGCTGAACTTGGCTAATTTTACCCAAGATTTGCAGCGTTTGCGATTGGGGATCCTGGACTTCGTAGTAGACGAAATCGCCCACCTTTACCGCTTGGGTATTGGAAGTGATGAAAACATATTGGTTAGAGGTTTCTCCAGGCCCTTTGACGGTGCCAATTACCTCTGGAGAGTCCTCAGTTGGAGAGAGGGTGGCTTCTGGGTAGTGGCCATTGACGGTGATTTTTTGGGGCATCAGCGCATCGCTCCTACAGTCATTTTCCAGGCCAATTCTTTGCTTAAGATTTGCAGAGCTCGCCGTTGAGCTGGATCGGCAAACATCGGCGTAATGTCGTTCAAGACTTGGTAGATCAAATGATTGGCAAAGTTGCCGCCGCTACTCAGCAGCAAACCATAGTAGGAAAATTGGGTTTGACCTTGGGGATCCTGGTGAAAGCGCAGGATCTCTTCCCGGCTCATGCGAAAAACCGGCGTGTTTACAGGCACCACCACGCGTGGGATCCCTTGTCGGCCACAGCGGCGCTCTTCATCCAAGGCCCCGATTAAGACCACCGAGAGTAGCGTGCGCACCTCATTCTGCAGATCGGGGGAAAAATAGGGATCCGGCTGGCTGGAAAGGCGCGGCCCAGAATTGAGGAACATCGGATTCAGGAGTTGGGTATTGTAAACCAGACCTACAGCCCAGTGTCGCCGGTCGCTTTCTAGCTTGACAAAGCTGCCGAAGCCATAGTCATCAGGAGCCGGCGGATTTTTGACTTCTAAAGCATCGTCCACCTGCACCACATAATCACAGTGATTGTTGGAGCGAACTACCTTTCCCAATCTCATCGGACTCGTCTCCGCTGTAATTTACTTACTGTTTTCCGGGATAGCCTTAGGTTCAGCTTTTCGCGAGCGGCCCAATCTTGCATGAGACGCAAGAAAAGGTTGCGATCCTCATTGCGAATAACGGCTATTTGATCGGCTGTCTCCAGCACATAAGGATAACCTCGCCCAATCACCACCTCACAGCGAACCAGATCCACCAACCAGTCCAACAGTCCTGCCTCATAAACCCAAACGGGTATTTCCAGGCGAGCCGGAAAGTTGTCATTGGTGCGCAGGTAAACAAACCCCACTCGCTCCCGCATTTCTTGGTAGGAGTTGAGGATCCCATCTTGGGGGTTGAGGCTGCCGCCGCGGGCACAGATGAAAAAAGGTGTGCGATCCCCCCACTCCAACCAGGGACTAAGCAGTTGCGCATCGTGAAGCTGTGGAGCTTCGGGTAGGTCAAAACAATGCTTCAGCAACGCCACCAAATCGGAAGTGTAGGTGGTGTCTATGTAGGCCACGATAGGGATCCGGCTTTGCTCGCTGGCCCGCAAAAGCTGGAGCAAACACTGCACATAGAAATCTTGGCTTTCTGGCTCGAAGACTTCGGCAAAAGTAGCCACCAGCGCCCCGTCCAAAAAGGCCAATTTTCGGGATCCCGGTTGGGATTTTTGAATGTATTCTACAAGTCTCTCGATTTCCATTTGAAAGCGGCGCATGTTAACCATTCGCTCTTTCGGTTCGCCGCTGCTGTCGGATCCCAGGTCCCTTGGAGTCAATACATCCACTTGGATGTCTTTTTCGTACAAGCCTGCTGCGCAGTGATAATTTTCATACCAGCCGATTTGCACCAGCGCCACCGGTATTGACAGATCTTTGCTGGGATAAATCTGGGATCCATCTACGGCAAAGGTAGGAATATTTTCAATGACCGACTTCGCCCAATCGCGGCTTTCTTCGTAATTGGCCCATTCCTGCTCAAAAGGGATCTTCCAATTGGAGTAGCGATCCCACTCTGCAGTAGGTAAAGCGCCTGGGAAAGGGAATGGAGCTATTTTTTCGGCAATCTCTAAGCTCGACCACTGGCGCAAGCTTTCCATAGCCTGCTTATAGTATTCTCTGCGCTCCGACAGCCTTTGATCAAAAGTGGCAAAGGCCTCCCGCTTTTGCTGCAACACTGCCAGGATCCGGTCGGCTCTAAACACCATAGGCGGGATCCCTCCCTACCGACTTGGATCCGGAGTGCCTTTCCACCCGAATAACATTTTCTGTCATTTGCTCAAAGGTATCGTCGTGGCTGATGACAAACAGCTGCTCAAAAGATCGCAGGTTGGTAATAGCCTCTGCCAGCCGCTGTCGCCGTTGGGTATCCATATTGGTGGTGGGCTCATCGAAAAAGGCAATATTTAGTTGTCCCAACACCTTGAGTAAAGCCAAGCGCACTGCCAAGGCCGCCGACATTTGCTCTCCCCCGGAAAGGCTGGCAAACCGTCGTTTGGGGCTGCCGGCTTCTTGAACGCGGATCTCATAATCGGCTTCCCAGGTCAGGGTGACGTTGGGACGGTTGAGAATTTCTCGGAAGAGGTGATCGGCAGTATGGTTGATCTGCTGCAGGTAGTATTGGGTAATTTGAGGGCCGGCTTTTCTATAGGTATCTCGGCTAAACTTGATAAAGCGGTGTAGGCGTTCTTTCTCAGTTTTTTCTGCCTCGACTTGCTTTAAGCTTGCCTTGGTCTGTTCCAATTGCCGCAACTTTTCCTCAATTTTGCTCAGTTGAGGAGCTAGGCTCTCCAGTCGGGCCTGGGCTTCGGCTTTTTGAATTTCGGTGGCCTGCAGAAGGGATCGAAGATGCTCATGCTCCTGCGGTCGATACAGAGCAGCTAAGGGATCCCGTGCTGCGCGAAGTTGGGAAAGCTGAGTTTGCAGTTGCTGCCGCTGGGCGTTTAGCTCGGCCAGTTCCTGTTCCCGTTGGGGAAGCAATTTGGCGATGGGTTCCGCCTGCAGATAGCGCTCGTGATCTAAACGGTATCGTTCGCGTTCTTCCTGCAGGGATCCCAGCTCTCGATCCAGATGCTCCGTTTGGCATAGGGCCTCCTCGATAGGGTTGAGTGCGGCCTGTAAATCCTGAAGCTGCTGCAGGCAGTCGGCCTGCATTTGTAAATATTGCTTTTCCTGTTTTAACTCTGCTTTGAGCCGTTCGGCTTGGCTTCTGGGATCCCCCAGAGATTTTAAGGTTTTGGCGGCTTTTTCAATTTGGGCTTGCAGGTCATCTTTGGATCTCTCTGTTTGTTCCCAGCGGTCGATCTGGGCTTGTTTTTCTTGCTTGGCTTTCTGGATTTGATCTAGGGCCAACTGGGCCGCTTGGAGTTCATCTTGCCGTCGGGGCAAACTTTGGGCAAGAGGCTGCATGCGGATAAAGGTCTCGTAGTTGTTGCGGTGCCGGCCTTGTTCTTCCCGCAAAGCTGCAATTCTTTCATCCAGATCTGAAAGCGGTTGCAGCTGCTCTTCTAGGGCTTGTATCTGCTGTTGGAGTTGCTGAACATGGGCCGCTATTTGTTGATATTCTTGCTCAACCCTAGACTTGCGGCTGAGATCTCTTTCCAAGCGCTGGATTTGCCCTCTGGGATCCCCCAGAGCTTGCAGCGCCTGGCCAATTTCCTGTTGTTGCCGAAGGAAGGTGGGCTCAGCCTCAAGATCCCAGTGAAGATCATCAATTCTGCTTTGTCGTTCGGCTTGCAACTGCAGCAGTTGCTGAATTTGGGCTTGTAAATCGGGTATTTGTGCGGTTAGGCCGAGCAAGGGTTGCAAAGTCCTGAGTTGTTTTTGGATGTTGGACAACTGCTGACGAAGTTGGGGCTCGGAAGTTTGGGGAGCCAGATCCTGCAAAATCTGATGGATGGACTGGAGCAACTGTTGGCTGAGTGCTGAAGATCGAGTGAGTACCTCTGGGATCCGCTGCCACAGAGATTGAAGTTGGGGATAGTTGTGTCGCTGCGCTTCCAATTCGTCCAGAAGTTGCCGGATGCTGTGATGGTGTTGAGCCAATTGATCCGAGCCCTGCTCAAAAAGGGCTTGTAGCTCCTGTTGAAATTGACGAGCTGCGGCAATGCGGCTGAGCTGAGTTTGCAATCGCTCCTGTTGAGTTTCGAGCGCAGGAATGGCGGCTACCCGATCCAAATCCGCCTGCCGTTGTCTCAGTTGGAGCTGCAGTTGTTGCAATTGGACTTGGCCTTGTTCCTGCTCCGTTTCCCGTTGTTTGAGTTCAAGGCGCAGAGCCTGAAAGGAAGCCAACTTCTCGCCAAGTTGGGAGTGGCGCTGCTCCAGGGAGGCCTGCCGTTCACACAGGGGTTGCAGCTCAAGTTTTTCCGCCTCCATTTTTTGGAAGATCTGGAGTTGTTGCTGATATTCGGATCCCTGCAGCTCCAATCGATGCAGTTGATGTTGCAAAGTTTCCCGTTGAGCCAGTAAAGTTTGTCGGGTTCGCCGCAGCGCTTCCTGCTCTGCAATGAGGGTTTCCAACTGCAAATAACGGTTGTAGGTCAATTGATGCTGCCGACATATGGCCTGGGCCTGTTCAGCTTCTTGCACTCGGCTTTGTAGCAGTTGACAGCGCTCGGCGTGGGCTGTCCATTCTGCCTGGATCTGTTCCCATTCGCGGTGCAGGTGTAGCAACGTGTTGAGCTGTTGAGTCCAATAGGTCTGCTGACGCTCTAGCTCCTCTTGGGCCTGAATTTGCGGGGTTAGCTCCTCTAGCTCCTGCTTCCAGCGCTGCTGTTGGCTTAACTTTTCTTGAAGTCTTGCCAATTGGTTTTCGATATGCTGCTTTTGCGAGAGCAAAGCATCCCGCTGTTTCAGCCACTCCAAGCGTTGCTGTTGCTGTTTTTCCAGCTCCCGCAAGCGAGCTTCTGTGGCCAAAAAATGCTGAGATCCCTCCCAGTATTGCTGTTGCTGCGCTTGAGCTTGCCTGGCCTCTGCCCATAACTTTTCTGCCTGCTCAAGAGATACCTGAAGCAGGGATCCCTTTTGCTCCAGTTGGGCAATCTGGTGATCTAAAGTTTGGATTTGCTCAAGCCATTTCTCCAGTCGCTCGATCTCAAGCTTAACCTGATCCAGAGTGTGGATCGATTGACTCAAGCGCTCTTGCCAATAACTCAGTTCTTGTTGGATTTTCTGCCGCTCTGCTTGGAGCGGATCCCACTCCTGTAGCTGTTGATGGAGCAATTCAATTTGATGATGAATGGCCTGAATCTGCGCCTCGCTGTATTTTTCGACCGCCAACAGGTCTTTGGCTACCTGCTGGTACTCTTCCACCTTTAAGATGCGATCGAAAACTTCTTTGCGATCTCGACCGGTTTTGAGAAAGTCTGCCGTGAAAGTCCCTTGGGGCACCCCAATCGTTGTGGCAAAGAGCCGCGCCAGGTCGGTACCGGCAGGTACGCCCAAATGTTGCCTCAGCCACGGCAGCACATCGGACTTGCGCTCATACTCTAGGCGCTGCTTCAGCTGGGGATCAAAGAGACGATATCCCTGCGTGACGCTGCGGCGAACATCGTAGGTGCGCTGATCCCATTGGGAGATAAATTGCACAGTCACCACTGCGTCGTTGGCCCCGGAGCGAATGATTTCTTCTTGGCTGTAGGGGCAGTAGTCGAACAAAACCCAGGCAATGGCTTCCAAAATGCTGGTCTTGCCCGCTCCGTTTTCTCCGCAAATGGCGTTAATACCTGGCTCAAACGTGAAGACGGCATCCTCATGAGATTTGAAGTTTTGTAAAGCGAGAGAGAGGATCCGCATAATCAGTCTTCTGCTCCCCAAAAAGCTCCCCTTAGGTGAGCATACACTTCCGATTCTCCTTGCCCATCCAAAACCTTTTCTTTAAGATCCAGAAGCAGCCGCGCTAGCTCTTCACTGCGTTTGCGGTAGTGGGCATGGCTGCTCAGCAGATCCCTGTAGATTTTCTCTTCGATTTGTAGCCTCTGCCCCTCTTCTTCCAAGGAAAGGGCAGCCGACCCGAGCTCTAAAGTATTGGCCTCAAAACGAAACAGAACCAGCAAGGCGCCGGTAAGCTGCTGAATTTGACACTGTAGGGCGCGGCTATCCAGCTCATGCTTGGCGAACCCCACCTGTCCCACCAGCCGCAACTCCACCATCGGCTCCATCTCACTTTCCTGAAGGCGGGATCCCTTGGCCAGGGCAATGGCTGCTGCGGCAATTTGTTCGGGGGTTTCTCTGCCCTTGGCCTCCAGATAGAGCCGGCGACGAGGCCGCTGATGGTAATCCTGTACCAACTCCGCTTGTGGCGGGCCATCTCCCCAGCGGACGCGGTAGGCCCCTCGTTGGAAGTCCCATTCGGCGATGCTGTTGGCCTCCAGGGATCCCGGATTGAAGATCCACCCCCCCTCGGAATAGCTTTTGTGAATGTGTCCCAAGGCCAGGTAGCCCACTCCCGCCTCCCGCAAGGGCAACAGATCCCGGTAGCGCAAAGCACCTTGGTAACGGGCAATTTGGCCTTCTAGACCATGGTGGAACATCAACACCACCCGTTCTGGGCCGGGGGGCAACCGTCGAATGGCCGCCGCCAACTGCTCAATCGACCTGGGAGCTGCCGATCCGTACCACTGGGATCCGATCACCCGCACCCCACAGGGCAGGTCTAGGTAGCCCCCCCGCCCACCCGCCCAGGGACGCAACTCCAGGCCCTCTTCCCCTGCTTCCGGCTCCAGCAGGATCAACTCCCCGTGATCGGCCAAGTACCTCAGCCAACTGGTTTTCACGCCATAGGGACGGTTGTCGTGGTTGCCCTCGATGGCCAACACCGGAATCCCGGCCTGCTGCAGCTCCCGCAAGACGATCTGGGCTTGGTTGAGAACGCCGGGCTGAATCTGCCGATGCTCGAACAGATCTCCGGCGATGAGCACAAAGTCCACCGGATCCTGAATGGCATAGCGCCGGACAACATCCCGAAAAGCCAAAAAGAAGTCCTTGCTCCGCTCCGGGCTGTCGTAGCGGTCATAGCCCAGATGCACATCGGCCAGGTGTAAAAATGTGCAGGTTGAGCAGGCCATCCCCAGAGCACCTCGGCAAATTGTCCACAGTTTAGCAAACCCATCTTGTTCCCTACCCAAGATATAGGGATCCCTTCCTCTCAATCATCGGGTTCGCCCCGGCTATCTCCACTAGGGGTAGGTGCCGGCTGAGGATCTGAAATGGGCAGCTGCCCTGCCATCCAGAACGGCGAGAGTTCCCTAAGTGGAATTGATCAAATCCGCAATATTGTGCTTCATCTTGTTGCAAATGTTATCGAGGGGCAGATCATTGGGATCCCGGCCGAAGGGGTTTTCAATTTCGATGCCGATCTCTTCAACGCCAAACAACATAAAGCTCAGCCATCCCACAATGGGGCCGGTCATCCAACCCAAACCTTCCACCATCTGAAACGGCAAAGATAAACAGTAGAGCAATAACAACTGCTTCAAGTGCAGGGCATAAGCCATGGGCATTGGGGTCATGAGAATGCGCTCACAGGCCCCCAGCGCATCCACCATGCTGTTGAGCCGCTCCACCATGATCGTGAGCTGGTAGACCTCAACGCGGCCCTTTTGGTATTGGCGCTGCAGATAATCTCCAATCCAAAAGGCAATCTGCAAAGGGGGATGGTTGAGGCTTTGGAGACGTTGCAACTGCTCCGGGCTGAGGAGGGGCTGAATCTCATCCAGCAAAGGTTCCTGGCGCAAGTGCTGCTTCATGGCCATGGCAAAGGCGGGCAACAGATATAGAGTTTGGATCTTCTCTTCCCGGTCGCCGGGCTGCTTTTCTTCAATGGCTACCCAAATCAGGCGGGCCAAATTGCGCACGTCATTCACCACGGATCCCCAGGCTTTCCGCCCCTCCCAGAACCGTTCGTAGGCGGTGTTTGTCCGAAACACTAGCATCAAACCCAAAACGATGTTGGGCACAAACGCCACCAAGGACGACAGCGCCAGGGGCAGCCCCAACTTATACAGAACCGAAACCAGCACCCCGGCCAAGCCGCAGATAAAGGCGCGGGGAAGCACTGCCGGTACAACCGATCCTTGCAACTGCAGGGCCAGTCGAAACCAACGCAGCCCCTCTCCTGCAAGATACTTGCGAAGAACCATAGTGCAGCGTCGGCAAGCTTGCCCTCTGATCCTACAGCCACTCCTACAGCCACGGCCTGCCGCCCTAGAGGGGATCCCTTGCCCGCCTATCCTGAAAAGCGACAAGGGTGGCCTGTTGGAGATTTTTCAGCTGGAGATTCTGTAAACGTCAAGAGATGCCCAGGCAAACTTCACGAACAACTTCCAAAACCCCAAGTTACTGTGGTAGACTCTCCGCCAGGCAACGAATTCAACGCTGTTCTGCGACGCCCCAACATGGCTGGAGTCCTCAAGCTCGACATTCAGGAATCGGCTGAAGAGCTCAAATCTCTACTTGGCAAGCAGTCCACACCGACCGGGAAGGAGCGGGTTCAAGCTCTTTACCTGCTCAAGATTGGGAAAGTCAAGACGATGACAGGCTTGGCTGAAATTCTGGGGCGGGACATCTCAACGATTTTTCGATGGTTTCAACGCTACAAGGCCAGGGGGCTAGAGGGCATGTTGACGGTGCCCCGCAACCAAGGGCGCAAACCCCTCATCCCCAAGCCGGTTTTGGAAATCCTCAAGCAGGAGCTGCATCAGCCTGGCCGATTCCGTACCTACAGCGACATTCGCGAATGGCTGCGGGAAACCCACGGTGTGGATGCTTCCTACAAAGTTGTGCATGAAACTGTTCGCTACCGTCTCAAGGTGCGCTTGCGGGGATCCCATGCTAAGCGGCGCAAAAGCGGGAGACAAGCCCCCCAGTTATCCCCCAATCTCTCCTGATCATGGCTGGTCGGCAGGGATCCAGAAACTGCTCTGCAGCAGAGGCGGGCCTGTGGGGGATTCGCTTCCTCCTGCCGGTTCAAGGGTGACGAGAAGGCGGGTCGGCTGCTCAGAATGGAGGGGTTGACTGAGCCATTGCAGGGATCCTTCCCCGTTGACGGCAAAAGTGCCGGCGTTTTCCAGCAGTCGTCCCCCTCCCTGGATCTCCGACTCCAGCCACAGTTGATAGGTGCTCCCTGGGGGGGCGGGAGCCATCTCCGAGGCCAAGAGCAGCACCTGCTTGGCATGGGGCGACCAGAGGGCTTGCACCAACAGGGGAGTGCTGAAGCTGGGATCCCGCAGCAGGGTTCGCTGCACTTGCGGCTGTCGTTGCCACTCTTGGTAGAGCCGTTGAACTGCCACCGACTCTCCCTCGATGGGGGATCCCCACTGCCAGCGCAGCCGCCAGTAGGCCGCTGTTATGGCTACCGCGTAGATCCCCAGCACTGCCAGGCTGCCCCAAAGGAGACGTCGCGGCCCCAGAGGGGCTGAGGTTTGAATGGAGAGGGGGGCAGGTAGCCAAGCCCAACGCCGCAGCCGTTCCCTGGCTTGAAAGGCCGTCAACTCGTAGAGCCACAGGGCCACCGAGCGATCCCGCTGCAGGTCAAAGGCATCGGCGTGTTTCCAGCAAAACTCAAACACCTGCCGCACCACCTCTTCTGCCTGGTGAGGTTGCTTGAGAATGGCCAAGGCAATATCCAGCAGGCGCTTCCGATAGCGATCCTTGAGCAAGAAGTGGCTGCGGCGATCCCGCAGTTGGATCTGGCGCATCAACTCGAAATCGGTCAGCTCAGCCATACCACCTCTGGGGCATCCGATGGGCCTATCCGGGCTGATTTTGGCTCAGCCGGTAGCACTAGGCTGGGGAACTTTCCAGAACTATACACTAGCCCTGGAGCCGGCTCCCTTGCGAGCTGACTTCACCTCTCATCCAAAGCTGGCTTGGATCCCCCCTCTCAACAGTTCCGGCAGCAGGCCCCTTGCAGGAGTTGGGATCCCACCCCTCTCCGCGACCCTCAGGCGGCATCCTTCTCCACCACCTTCTCCACCTTTTCCGTGCCGGCAGGCTCGTCATCGCTGCTGGGGTTGTTCATCTCTTGTTTGAAACTCCGCAACGCTTTGCCAAAGGCGCTGCCCAACTCCGGTAGCTTCTTGGGGCCAAACACGACCACCGCGATCACCCCAATCACGGCCAGCTCTGGCAGGCCCATGCCGAAGATGCTCACGGCCAGGATAGGTTCGCTCGGCAGCAGAATAGTCATAAGTCCCCAAAACCTGAAAAGTAGAACAGACGGATCAACCCAGCTTGCAAGGGATCCATCCGTCCCACTCTAACAAGTTCTTCTCCCATGCAGAAAGGGATCCTTTGGCAAGGACTTCTCCCAGCCTACCCCCGGCCTACTCAAGACATAGGATGGTGCTATCCCTTGCCCGATGTTTTTGTTCAGAACAAGCCATGCCTGTCCCCTACGATATTGTGGTCATCGGCGCCGGTGCGGCGGGTCTGGTGGTGGCCAGCGCTGCTGCCCAACTGAAGGCCAAGGTGCTGCTGGTGGAAGGCAGCGACCGCCTGGGCGGAGATTGTCTCTGGTATGGCTGTGTGCCCAGCAAAGCCCTTCTTCACGTGGCCCATACCGTCCATCGGATGCGCCAGGCCATTGCTGCCGGTTGGGTGACTCTCCCCGGCCCAGCAGGGATCGCGGTGGATTACCTCAAGGTGTACGAACACATTCGCTCTGCCCAGAGCTACATCGCCAACCACGCCGATTCGCCAGATCGCTTCCGCCAACTGGGGGTGGAACTGGTGTTTGCCAAGGGCCACTTTGTGGATGGGCGCACCTTTGAGGTGGCAGGACGGCAGGTACAGGCGCGGGCTTTTGTCATCGCCACCGGATCCCGTCCTTGGGTTCCCCCCTTGCCAGGCTTGGCCGAGGCGGGCTATCTGACCAACGAATCGATCTTTGACTTGACCCGCTTGCCCAAATCGGTGGCGGTGATAGGGGCGGGGCCGGTAGGCTGCGAGTTGAGCCAAGCTCTGGCCCGTCTGGGATCCGAGGTGACCCTCATTGCCAGCCGCGAGCGCATCTTGACCAAGGAGGATCCCGAAGCCGCCCAGGTGGTGCAGCAACAGTTGGCCCAAGATGGGATCCGCATCCTCACCCGGGTACGCGCCACAGCAGTTGGCCAAGAGCAAGGGGCAAAGCTGCTTTCCCTAAAGGCCAATTCCGGGGCAGGCACCGCCGCTGCAGGTGATCAAGTGATCCGTGCAGAAGCGATTTTGGTGGCCGCCGGTCGGATCCCGAACGTGGAAGGGCTGGGTCTAGAAGCCGCCGGCGTGCAGTACACCCCCCAAGGGATCCAGGTGAATGCCAAGCTGCAAACCCGCAATCCCCGCATCTACGCCTGTGGGGATGTCATCGGCGGGCCGCAATTTACCCATGTGGCGGCCTACGAAGGGGCAGTGGCCCTGGTCAATGCCCTGTTTTTCCCCCTCAGCCAAGCGCGTTATCGTGTCATTCCCTGGGCCATCTTCACCGAGCCGGAGCTGGCCCGTGTGGGCCTCACCGAAAGCGAAGCCCGGCAGCAATACGGCAAGGATGTGGTGGTGCTCAAACAGGAGTTTGCCGATGTGGATCGGGCCCAGGCAGAAGCCGCCCCCCTGGGCTTTGCCAAATTGATCTGTCGACGCAACGGCCAGATTTTGGGGGCGCACCTGGTGGGATCCCAGGCGGGAGAGCTGATTCATGAAGTGGTTTTGGCCATGAGCCGGCGGCTGCCCGTCTCTGCCCTGACCGGGATCCACATCTACCCCACCCGCTCGGAGGTGAACGCCAAGGCGGCCCTGCAGCACCGCAGGCAACAATTGGCCACCAACCCCCGCCTGCAGAACTTCTTGCAGGGATTCTTTGCCTGGAGGCGGGCCTGGAGCTGACAGCGCAAACTGGGGGTCAGCCACCGCTAGACTAGAATGGTCATTTACTGAGGGTTCCCGATGGGCTTTCTCCTGTCTGCCGAACAAGTGGGTCAGTTTGTTTCCAACCAATGGCAGGATCCCTATGCCGTTTTGGGCCCCCAGCAGATAGAAGAGGCCGGGAAATCCTTTGGGTTGGTGCGCGCCCTTGTGCCCAATGCTCGGCAGGTTTGGCTGGTGGAACGCGCCACTGGACAGGCTTACCCGATGCAGCCGCTGCACCCGGAAACGCTATTCGAGCTGCGCTTTGAGCCGGGAACCCCTCTGCCGGACTATTTTTTGCGGGCCCAACGGGTCTGGGATCCCCAAGGGGAACACTTGGAAGAATGGGAGGATCCCTACCGCTTTCCCTTGGAGAAGGTCAACCACATTGGCGAGCTGGATCGCTACTTGTTCAACGAGGGGAATCACCACCGCATTTACGACAAGCTGGGCGCCCATCTCATCACGGTGGATGGGGTGAAGGGGGTGCATTTCGCCGTCTGGGCTCCCAACGCCCGCAACGTCAGCGTTATCGGCGATTTTAACCACTGGGACGGGCGTCAACACCAGATGAAGCGGCTGGGCGAAAGCGGCATCTGGGCGGTGTTCATCCCCGGCATAGGGCCAGGCGCCATCTACAAGTACGAGGTGAAAACTTCCTGGGGGGATATCTACGAAAAATCGGATCCCTATGGCTTTCAACAGGAGGTGCGCCCCAAAACCGGCTCCATCGTAGCCGACCTCAACACCTACACCTGGCACGACCAAGCCTGGCTGGAAAAACGCGCCGCCACCGATCCCCTGCGCTCGCCGATTTCGGTTTATGAGGTGCATCTGGGATCCTGGATGCACGCCTCGGCTGAAGATCCACCTGCCGAAGGGCAAAGTGTGCTGGTGGACCAAAAGCCCAATACTCGCTTCCTCACCTACCGCGAGCTGGCGGACAAATTGATCCCCTATGTGAAGGAGCTGGGCTTTACCCACATCGAGCTGTTGCCGGTGGCAGAACACCCCTTCGATGGCTCTTGGGGCTATCAGGTGATCGGCTACTATGCCGTGACATCCCGCTATGGATCCCCGCAAGACTTTATGTATTTTGTCGATCGGGCCCACCAAGCCGGGATCGGCGTGATTGTCGATTGGGTGCCTGGGCATTTCCCCAAAGATGGGCATGGGCTGGCTTTTTTCGACGGTACTCACCTGTACGAATACGCCGACCCTCGCAAAGGTGAGCACAAAGGCTGGGGCACTTTGGTTTTTAATTATGGCCGCAACGAGGTGCGCAATTATCTGGTGGCCAATGCCCTTTTTTGGTTCGAGAAATACCACATCGACGGGATCCGGGTGGATGCGGTGGCCTCGATGCTTTATCTGGATTATGACCGCAAAGACTGGATCCCCAATCCCTACGGCGGGCGGGAACACCTCGAAGCCATCGACTTTTTCCGGCAGCTCAATACCCTCATTTTCAAATACAACCCCGGTGCGCTTTCCATTGCCGAAGAATCTACTGCTTGGCCGATGGTAACTTGGCCAACCCATGTGGGCGGGCTGGGCTTCAACTTGAAGTGGAACATGGGTTGGATGCACGACATGTTGGATTATTTCCACATGGATCCCTGGTTCCGCCAGTTCCATCCCCATTTGGTCACCTTCAGCCTCATGTATGCCTTCAGCGAAAATTACATGCTGGCCTTTTCTCATGATGAGGTGGTGCATGGCAAGAGCCACATGTTGGGCAAAATGCCGGGGGATCATTGGCATAAGTTCGCCAGTCTGCGGGCTTTGTATGGCTACATGTTCACCCACCCTGGCAAGAAAACCTTGTTCATGAGCATGGAGTTTGGCCAGTGGAATGAGTGGAATGTTTGGGCAGATCTGGACTGGGAGCTGCTGCAGTATGAACCCCACGCCAAGTTGCGCCACTATGTGGCCAGCCTGAATCACCTGTTGCGCTCCGAACCTGCCCTGTATACCCAAGACACCAAGCCAGAAGGGTTCCGCTGGATTGACTGCAGCGACCATCGCGGCATTGTTTCCTTCATCCGCTATGGGGAGGATCCCAGTGAGTGGGTGGTGGTGGTTTGTAACTTCACGCCGGTGGTCTGGCCCAATTACCGCATTGGGGTACCGGAACGAGGTTTTTATCGAGAGCTGCTCAACAGCGATGCTGTGGAGTTTTGGGGCAGCGGGGTAGGCAATTTGGGGGGCAAGTGGACAGACGACTGGGCCTACCACAACTTGCCCTACTCCCTCGAGCTCTGCCTGCCGCAACTTTCTACCTTGGTGCTGAAATGGCAGCCGCCGCAGCCGGTCGAGTCCCAGAATTGACACCCTGCTGGCTTCCTTCCGCCGCACTGGGAGGACGGGTCTGGAGACTTCGTTTTTTGGCCATTTGTAGTCCTTTCAAGCTGGATTGAGACAATCCCCAAGCGCTCCATACCGCTTCCGAGATCACCCCCAGTCCTCTTCCCAGAGGGAGAGGGGAGTTGGGAAGCAATGGGATGGAAATGTTTCATTTCGTTTCATTCTTATTTAAAATGACTGTGGGCGTGGGTGCAGTGTTCTAGTTTGAATCGAAATGACCATAAGGCAGACATAACTGAGTGCTACGGGCAGGTTTTTTCTGAGAGGATTTCAGCAATGGCCGCAGCCACCCGCTCTTGTTGACAGGTGGTCAAC
>NZ_JANSIA010000030.1:0-28975 GCF_047461835.1 Synechococcus sp. R60.1
TTTGGAAACAAACAGAATGCTATCGCTGCATAGTTGAACAGTGATGTTCAGCAGTGTTCAGCGTAAATGTATCAGCTCATTTCCAACCTGCTCCAAATTTCCATCCTGCTGCTCCGCAACGCTTGCGCAGAAGGGCGTGGGCGGGATCTGGACTGCAACCGCCCGCTGGAGCTGGGATCCCTGTCGGGATGGCTAGACCCGGAACCGTCTGTGGTTGCGCTAGGTTCCTACCGGGCTTGCCCAGACCCAGATGGCGACCATCCCATCCCAGAGCAACAGAAGCAGAGCAAAACATCCTAGGAGCCCGTACATCCAAGGCTGAACGTAGGGGCGCAGCCCGCCAATCTCCAGTTGGGCGTAACGTTGAACCTCGGCCAACAGGCGCTTGAACCCAGCTACCCGCATCGGCAAAAGTACGCGATCCCCCCCTCGGCTGACCAAGTAATACACCATACCACCCTGGCTGGTGGAGCGGGGCTCAATGCGCTCGATATCGGCCCACCGGATCTGCCACTCCTGCCGCACAAAAGGCGGCACCCAACTGGGGTAGGTGGCCTGCATGCCCTCTTCGTCCAACTGAATCTGCTGGCTCAGGGATCCCAGGACTACCCCCCATCCCAGCAGCAGAGCAATCCAAAGGGATCCCAGCTCAAGAGGTGTTGCCTGTTGCCGAGCCAGCAGGATGGGTAGGGGCAGAACCAGTCCCCAGTACAGAGCCTGCACAGCGCAGCGAATTAAGGGAGAGATGGGGAAGGTCATCGTCGGCAAGATGAGGCTGGCTTTATCAAACTTAAGATAGCGCTAGATAGCGCTTAAAAAGGCACCTCCTCCTCCAAGGACTCCGTCCCGCTGAGGCGAACGGCAAGCTGAGAAGACTGCTCACGCCGGTAGGACGGATTCCTTACTGCATTGGGAAAGTCTACGGGATGAGGACTCCGCCCCGCTGACGCGGACGGCTCTGCTCCTGTTGGCGAGCCGTAGGTCTCACCGGAGAGCAGGTCAGGGGATCCCTCGGCTTCTATAGCCTCTATTGAGGAGAGCTCTTCCGTGGCTCCCGTCACGTCAGACTCCAACACCCCTTCCAAATCCACCAAGCTGCCGTTGAAGTGGTCGGCAAAACGGCGGGCAATCTCCGCCAGCTCCTGGGTTAGCTCGAAGGACTGCCCACCGTGCAGGGTGTCGCGGCGCTCTGCACGACTTGGAGAATCGGTCGCGACAGCGGTGCGGAGCACTTTGTTCGCACCGGCGGGAGAAAGTCCTTGGGTTGCCAAGCCGGCCACCTTGGGGCCACCCATAGGATTGTCCCGCTCAGGCTCTGGCGAAGGTGGGTTGGAGTCAGAAGGGGAATGTTGCTGTCGCCGGGCAAGGCCGTGGCTCTGCGGTTCTGCTCTGGGCTCCCTTGAGGAAGCACGACTGTTGGTGCTATCGCTCTGCAACCCCGGCGTGGTGACAGGATCCGGGGCCACGGGGGCGGGGGGCAGGTCTGTTTCTCGGCTGAGCAGTGCCGAGGACTCCGCACCGCTGACGCGAATGGAAACATGCGGCCCGCTGGAGCGCTGCACAATCAAGTTGAGCTGCACAGGGCGCTGCAGCAGGTTGTGGAGCACCGACCGCAGTTCGGCTTCTTTGCTGCGCACTTTTTCCACCAGACCCTTGCTGGGAAAGGCGAGGGTAATTGCTTCAGGAGTCTCTTGGTGCAGGTGGCCGGATCCCATCAGAGCCTTGGTGAGGGGAGAGAGGCGCTTGAGGAACTCGTCCCAGTGGGGGCGCAGCAGCTTGACTGTGGCGGCGTCCCTTGCCGGTTCTCTGGGCTGCTCCGAGGACTCCGTCCGAGTAGCGCGATCTGCCTTCTGGCTCGACGCAACAGCAGGGGAGGCTGAAGGCCCAACAGTTAATTCATCTATCTCACCAACAGTTGATGGGCTTGATGGGCTGATGGTCGCAGCAGGGGCCGGAGGGGCTGTCCCGTCCGGGGGAGTTCTCTGGGGTGCAGGAGATAGGTCAAGGGCTGGGGAAGGACTCTGTCCTGCTGACGCGAACGGTTCTTTATCCTCAGCCACCATGCTTGGGCGCAGCTGGCCCAGCAGATCCACTAGGGCAATTTCCAACCACAGTTGGGGCTGTCCGCTTTGACGAATTTGCGGCTCACACTGGCGCAGATGGCTCTGGGCTGCCAGCAGTATCTCCACCGAGTAGCGAGGGGCCCGTTGCTGCAGGGCTGCCCAGGTGGAGTCCGTTACAGCCACCAACTCCCGTTGCTGGGGGGCTGTCTTGACCAGCAGCAGATCCCGGTAAAGGGCCACCAAGTTCTGCAACAGGGCTAAGGGCTCTTTGCCCCGCTCCAACAATTGTCGAGTTTGGCTGAGCACCGCCTGCACATCCTGAGCCAGCAGCGCATCCATCAGAGCCAAAAGCTGCTGTTCCGGGATCCCGCCCACCAAGTCCCAAACCGCCTCCGGGGTGATGGATCCTTCCAAGAGGCTGAGCTGGTCCAGCAGGCGTTCGGCGTCCCTCAGGCCCCCTTGGGAAAGTTGGGCCACCAGTTGCAGCGCCTCCGGCGTGATAGGGATCCCTTCTTGGGCGGCGATCTTGCCCAGGTGGGCCACCATGTCGTCGAGGGGGATGCGGCGGAAGTCAAACCGCTGACAGCGGGAAACAATGGTGGGCAAAACCCGCTGCGGGTCAGTGGTGGCCAGGACAAATACCACGCGGGGGGGCGGCTCTTCAAGAGTTTTCAGCAAGGCGTTGAAGGCCGCATTGCTGAGCATGTGGCACTCGTCGATGACATAGACTTTGTAGCGGCTGTTCACCGGGGCAAACTGGGCCCGCTCGATCAGCTCGCGGATGTTGTCTACGCCGGTGTTGCTGGCCGCGTCAATCTCGAGAACATCCAGGGAGGCTCCCGCAGTGATGGCGCGGCATTGGCTGCACGCCTGGCAGGGATCCGGCGTCGGCCCCTGTTCACAATTCAAAGACTTGGCCAAGATGCGGGCGCTGGAGGTTTTTCCCGTGCCCCGCGGCCCGCAGAACAAATAGGCAGGCGCCACCCGCCCCAGCCGGATGGCATTGGCCAGCGTTTGCACCACCGCTCCTTGGCCGACCACATCGGCAAAGCGCTGCGGGCGGTATTTTAAATGCAGGGGTTCATAGTTGCCAGCGGTGGCCATTTCCGGGATCTCCAAGCAAGCAGCGCCCCAACCGGAACCGCGCAAGAGCTCTGCTCTGCTGACGCGATCCCACCGGGGCTCTCCTATTCTGGCTCCTCGATGAAGGGATCCCTCCCTGCCCATCAAGAGCAGGGCTGGACACCAGGGGGGGAGACCGGCAGAGCTTTTGTGCTCCGCTCCGCTGAGGACTTGGGATCCCGGCGACGCAGAGAGGGAAGCTGGATCCAGCCGGGCGAGTCGAGCTGATCTATGTGCTGCACGCGGTAGCTGAGCTGATACACCTCCTTCCTGAGCTGGCGATTCTCTGCCTGGATGGCGGCGATGCGCTGGCGGATGGGCTGCAGGCGGGCTTGCAGCTTGCGCCGGTAGAGCTCTGGCAACTCTTGAATCATCTGCTCCAGCAACTGCTTCTCTTGGTAAAGCTGCTCAATCTCCGCCTCATAGCTGCGAATTTGTCGGTGTTGCTTTTCTTGGCGCAGCTCCAGAAGGTCTACCTGGCCCTGCAAGATGCGATTGCGCTCTCGCAAAAGCTGGATTTCCTGCTCCCGCGCAGCCAGAGCTTGGGCAAACTCCGTCTTGCCGATGCAACCTGCTTCCTGCATCGTTTCTCCCTCAACCCATCCGTACATGGATACCAAGGGATCCGTCCCACCAGACCCTACCCGTCACTGTATCCGGCCCGCGGGGGTGAGGCAAATGGCCTCTCTAACGCCAAAGCCTGCTTCACCTGGGCTTCCAGCTCGGCCAGGGATCCGGAGTTGTCCAGCACCACGTCTGCACGGCGCACTTTTTCCGCCAAAGGCCACTGGCTGGCAATGCGAGCTTCGATTTCTGCCGGTGTAAGAAGATCCCGGCGAGCAAGGCGTTGCCGCTGCTGCTCTGGAGTGCAAGTCACCACCCAAATTTCATTCACCCACCCCTGCAGGTGGGCTTCAAACAGCAACGGGATCATCAGACAAACGGTTTGGGATCCCTGCCCAGAAGAAAATCCTACCCCGCTACGCTTTTGGGAGGCAGGCTCTTCCTCAAGCGGCACCCCATGGACTTTAGAGCTCTGCTCCGCCAACGCGGACAGAAAATCTTGCAGTTGAGCTCTAACGAAAGGGTGGATTTGGGCCTCTAGCCAAGCCCGCTCAGCGGCATCTGCAAACACGATCTGGCCCAACCGCCGGCGATCCAGATCCCCGGAGGGTGTTTGGATGGCCTTCCCATAGCGTTCCAGTACCCGCTCGCGAATGGGGGATCCCACCGCCAAGGCCTGGCGGGCCATTTGATCTGCATCGGCTACTGGGATCCCGTGCTGCTCCAAGATGCGGGCGACCGTGGATTTGCCCGTGCCCACTCCGCCTGTCAGGCCGATGATCCTCATCGAGCTGTAGGCCATAGTCAAGAAGAGGCCGCTGGTGCGGCCATTGCCGTTTGCGCTACTCGGACGGAGTCGTTAGAACGGTGCTCTGCAGAAGCGGGCAAGGGGGAGCTGGGCGGCAGCAGGCTATACTCAAAGCCCTCCACCAAGGCCTGACAGGAGGCTTCGATGATGTTGGTGGAAACCCCCACCGTGGTCCAGCGGCGGTGACCGTCGCTAAACTCCACCAGCACCCGCGTTTTGGCCGAGGTGCCGGCTCGCCCATCCAAAATGCGCACCTTGTAATCAGACAGGTGAATCGCCTCCAGTTGGGGATAGAACTCCAGCAGCGCTTTGCGTAGCGCCCCATCCAGAGCAGCCACCGGCCCATTGCCTTCCGCCGCTGTCACTCGAGTTTGCCCCTGCACCGCTATCTTCACCGCCGCCAAAGATTGCACATCCGTTGCTTCGCCACTGGGATCCCAGTCTTTGCTGTTCCAATCGGAGCGGGTGGTGGTCGTCACGTTGAAGCTGAGCACCTCAAAAGGATGGGAGCGTTGTCCCAGCAAGCCCCGCACCAACAGCTCAAAGCTGGCCTCAGCAGCCTCAAACTGATAGCCCTGCAGCTCCAGGGTTTTCAGCCGCTCCAAAATCAAGCGCACCTGCGGATCCGACTTCTCCAGCCGGATCCCGAATCCGGCCATTTTGTGGAGGATGTTGCTCAGCCCCGCCTGTTCCGAGACCACAATGCGGCGACAGTTGCCCACTTGCTCCGGGGCGATGTGCTCGTAGGTGAGAGGGTTTTTCTGAACGGCGCTGACGTGGATCCCACCCTTGTGGGCAAAGGCCGATAGGCCCACAAACGGAGCATGGTCATCCGGGGCCAAATTGACCACCTCGCTGATGGAGCGGGAGATCTCCGTCAGGTGTTGCAGCTTCTCTTGCGGCAGACAGCGATAGCCCAGCTTCAGTTGCAAGTTGGGAATGACGCTGCACAGGTCGGCATTGCCGCAGCGTTCCCCATAGCCGTTGATGGTGCCCTGCACCATGCGCGCCCCTGCCTGCACCGCCGCCAGGGCATTGGCCACAGCAGTGCCGGAGTCGTTGTGGGTGTGGATCCCTAGGGGCAAGTGCTGCAGGTTATGGGATTCTGCCAAGACAGCTGCCGTGATCGCCGCAATCTCGTGGGGCAGGGATCCGCCATTGGTATCGCAGAGAACCAGCCACTCTGCCCCTGCCTCGGCAGCTGCCGCTAGGGTTTGCAGGGCATAGTCGGGGTTGTGGCGGTAGGCGTCGAACCAGTGCTCGGCATCGTAGATGACCCGCCGCCCCTGGGATCGCAGATAGGCAATGGTGTCGCGGATCATGGCCAGGTTTTCCTGCAGCGTGGTGCCCAGGCCCTCGGTGACGTGGAGATCCCAAGACTTGCCGAAGACGGTTACATAGCGGGTGCCCGCCGCCAAAATGGCCTGCAGCATGGGATCGTCTGCCGCCCGCCGCCCCGGCTTGCGGGTAGAACAAAAAGCCACCAGCTCGGCTTGCTCTAGGGGCTCTTCCCGCATCTGCCAGAAAAACTGCACATCCTTGGGATTGGCTCCTGGCCAGCCCCCTTCAATAAACGGGATCCCCAGACGATCCAGCAGCTTGGCAATCTGTAACTTGTCTTGCACCGACAGCGATAGCCCCTCTCGCTGGGCCCCATCCCGCAGTGTGGTGTCGTAGAGAGTGATGGTGGCTGAGCAACCCAGATCAATCTTCATATCGCATCAGTTTCTTGTAAAAGGCGGTGGAGAAATCCGGCTGTTGTCCGCGCTGCACCAAAGAGACGACATCAATCAGATAATCCACAAACTCGTAGTTGGCGATGGAGAGCTGATAGGTGAGATCTGCATCCTGAGCAAAGATCACCTGAACCACCGTCAGATCCGAGGGCAACGGGGACATGTGCCAACTGGCCAAGAAGCGGACAGGCCCCTCTCCCTCGATGGCCCTCTGCCCTTCCAGGCTGGCTTTTTTGTAGAGGCCCACCGCGAGGGCTAGGTACTGTCGGCGGGCAACGGCGTAATAGGGCTGATAAACGGCCACTTCTGGCGGGCTAGCGGGTTCAAGTTGCAAAGCCATGGTGCGCTAGGAGAGGGGTACCGCTTTTTCTAAGTTTCATGAAGTTCTGCAAGATAGGTGGGATCCCTATAGCCAAGAGAGATCTCTGCATTGGCTGTAGCAAGTGTCGCCGGAAAAAGCTGTGAGGTCAATTGCGGCAGAGAACCCAGAAAAAATTATAAGGGGCCACTGCAACCCATTTTATTCAGCGTATCGCGAAGCGGTGCGGTTCCCGGTAGGGTGCCGGAGGCATAGCACCATCGCGACAGCAGGTCAGCGGACTACGGATAGATTGCCCAATTGTCTACTTTTCCTTGAGGGATCCCGCATCCCAAGCTGGAGGGAAGCGTTGGAAAGTCGGGGATCTCTAGGAAAGAATAGAAAAGGAGGGATCCCTGCCCCTGCTCGCAACCGGCTCTTCTCCTGCCGGCAATAGCGAGATGGCATCCTTGCCTGGTTATCCAAACGCTTGGCATCTTCTGTCTTCATGAGCACAGCCCAAGGCCCAACCGCCTCTCGTCTCGACCCTCTCCCCCCCGGAGAGGGAGGAATAGCGGCCAACCCCCTGCTGGAGTGGGATCCCGTCCTGCAGCACAAGTTCCAGCAGCTTGTCCAGATCTTCGCCGAGATGGAGCAGGTCTTGGTGGCCTACTCGGGGGGAGTTGATAGCAGCCTGGTGGCCAAGTTGGCCTGCGATCAGTTGGGGGAGCGGGCCCTGGCCGTCACCGCTGCTTCTCCTTCGCTGCTGCCCGAAGATTTGGAAGAAGCAATTCAGCAGGCTCGGCAAATCGGGATCCGCCATCAGATCGTCGAAACCCACGAGCTGGAAGATCCGGGCTACGCCGCCAACCCTGTTAACCGGTGTTACTTCTGCAAAAGTCACTTGCACGATACCTTGCGCCTGTTGGCCCAAGCCCAGGGATATAACCATGTGGTGGATGGCCTCAATGCCGACGATCTGGCCGATTACCGACCGGGGACACAGGCAGCTCGGGAGCGCGGCGTGCGTTCCCCTTTGGCGGAGGTGGGGATGAGCAAGCTGGAGGTGCGGCAATTGTCTCGCCACCTGGGGCTGTCTTGGTGGGATAAACCGGCCCAACCCTGCCTCAGCTCTCGCTTTCCCTACGGGGAGGCAATCACCCCTGAGAAGCTGCGTCGGGTGGGAGCGGCGGAGCGCTACTTGCGCAGCTTGGGTTGGCGGCAGGTCAGGGTGCGCTCGGAGAAGGACACCGCCCGCATCGAACTTCCTCCGGATCAGATCGTGGAGTTTGTGCAGAAAACCAATCTGGAAGCGCTGGTCAAGGCCCTGCAATCCTTCGGCTATCTCTATGTCAGTCTCGATTTGGAGGGCTACCGCAGCGGCAAGCTCAACCGAGTCCTCAACCTTTCCCAGTTGGCCACAAGCTAGCGGGCTGGGGAAGCCGTAGGGGATCTGTGTTGAAGTTTTGCGCCGGGTGATTATGAGAGGGTTGCGGTTGCTCTGGCTCTGCTTGGGGGTGCTGGGGTTGGCAGTTGCCGGCCCTACTGCGGCTCAGGTGGAGTCCCAGAAGAAGGGGGGCGCTCAGCCCATAAGTACGACCGACCTCAGCGCCGTTGCCGACCGAACGTTACGGCTGCGTTCTGATCGGCAAACCTTCGACCAACGGGCGGAAGTCTTCCAAGCGGAAGGCAATGTGGAGATGCGGCTGGGCCGCTCTGTGTTGCGGGCGGATCGCCTGCGCATTGAGCTGCGACAGCGGCGGGCTGTGGCCGAGGGCAATGTTTCTATTCAACTGGATCGGCAGCGCATTCAGGGATCCCGGCTGGAGTACGACTTTGAGCAAGAGCGGGGATTTTTGGAAGAGGCCTTCGGGCAGGTGGATATTGGCCAGTTGCAGGCCGGTGGATCCCCGGCAGCCGCCCTCTCTCCGCAGCGGCTGGTGCGCTTTCGTGCCGTTCGCATCCGCTTCGATGCCACCACCTGGGAAGGAGAACAGGTGCGGCTGACCAACGACCCGCTGGATCCGCCGGAGTTGGAGATTCGTAGCCCACGGGTGACCTCCACCCTGCAAGCCGATGGCTCCAGCCTTTTGATTGCCGAGGCCGGCCAACTGGCCTTCGACCAGGTCTTGTTTCTGCCTCTGCCCATTCGGTTGCGCTTCGACTCGTTGAACCGTCAGCCTCCGGTCAGCATCTTCTACGACGATTTCGACCGAGAAGAATTGCGACGGGGCCTGATCCTGCAACCCAACTTCGAGCTGCTGCGGGATCCCAATGTGAGCTTGGTGCTCTCCCCGCAACTGTATCCACAACGTCTTTGGGGCAGTGAGCAGGGCCTTTTGGATGGGATCGGGCTGCGGGCCGATTTGCGTTGGCGGCAACCGGAAGCCAACGCTCAAACCTCGCTGTTTGCCGAGCTGCGGGGGATCGTCTTCCAGGAGTTTGCTCAGCGCTTGCGAGCCCAGGTCGAA
Source organism: Synechococcus sp. R60.1 (assembly GCF_047461835.1). Taxonomy (NCBI): domain Bacteria; kingdom Bacillati; phylum Cyanobacteriota; class Cyanophyceae; order Synechococcales; family Synechococcaceae; genus Synechococcus; species Synechococcus sp. R60.1. The sequence goes on from NZ_JANSIA010000030.1 coordinate 9,063, forward strand.
CACCGCATCACCACCGGCGATGGTGGAGAAGTCGCCTACACCTACGCCTATCGGGAACGCTTCTTCAGCGGTCGCCTGGGGTTTCAAATTGTGGAAAACCGCCTCGGTGCCAGCTACCGCTCACCCACCCTCCGCCTGGGCAATACCGGCTTGGATCTCAGCTACCGCATAGCCGTCGACTACATCGATGCCTTGGGGCAGCCGGATGAAATCGACACAGAGCCGGAGTTGGCCTTGGCCAATACTACCGACCGCATTCAGCTCTCCCGCCTGCAACTGGGGGCAACCTTGAATCGCTCCTTTCCCCTCTGGAGCCCTCCCAAGACGGCGGCGGATCCCCCACCCCGCTTTTCCGCTCTGCCCATCGAGCAAGGGATCTGGCTCAGCACCGGTGTGAGCAGCAGCCAGTCTTTTTACTCTAATGGCCGAGCCCAGAGCTATACTGCCGGCAGTATTGGCATTGATGCGGTGATTGGGGCTTTTGTGGCCGATACCTTCGACTACACCAACCTGAGGGTGACCTACTCCAACGGTTTTTTGGCCGGAGCCTCGCCATTTTTGTTTGACCGCATCACCACGCGGGAACAGCTCGTCCTGGGCTTTTTGCAACAACTGTACGGCCCGCTGCGGGTAGGGGCAGAGACAACGGTAGATTTGCAGTCGGGCCAGCAGGTGGATGTCGTCTATCGCCTGGGCTACGACCGCCGCACCTATGGCTTTAGCCTGCAGTACAATCCGGTGCGCCAGTCGGGGGCTCTGGAGCTGCGGGTGGAGGGCCTGAACTGGGATCCCGGCCAATCCTCGCCGCAGCCGACGACGGGATCGAGGATCCAAGAGCCCTGATCCCCAAACTCCAAGGGAACGGAAAAATGTAATCCTGACTACTACTCTGTGGAGATTTTCTATGAGAAATTGTCCCATATTGGGGAAAAATCCTAATTCAAATCTTCCTCGAATTGCAGAACCCTCTTGGAAATCGAAACAGTAAGGTAAAATACAGAAGTTATTTTTTCCAGGATTGATTTCTGCCAGTTGGGATCGCCGTATCGCAGACTACCGCAGTGATCCCCAGACGGTGTTAGGGTAGATGGTAGGCTGAGCAACGTGGGCTGGTAATCTGAATTATGCAAACACTCGATGCAATCCCCGATAAAAAACGAGCAGAGCGAATAACCTGTAGCTACATCAATGCGACCAGCTCCATTCAGGTGGTTCGCATCACGAATATCGAAAACTGGTACTTTGAGCGGGTGGTCTTTCCAGGCCAGCGGCTGCTGTTTGAGGCGGTGCCCGGAGCCAAACTGGAGATTCACACGGGTATGATGGCCAGCTCTATTCTGGCGGATACCATCCCCTGTGAAAAGCTGCGCGTTCGAGAAACGGAGCCGGCGACCGTAGGCGCCTAAATCCCCAGAGGCCAGGGGTGCGGACTAGGTTTCCCGGCCTTGTTGCCTTCTCTCCTCACTCTCTGGGCTGGGGGAAGGCTGAGGCGAGGGGCTGGCGGAGCGGCGCGGCTTCGGGGGTAGTGGGATATCCAGGAAACGGGCGCTCAATCTCACCAGGCTGGTCTCTTGGGGCGGCCAAGGGATCCCCAACCAACGGGCCGTGATCTCCAGCAAGCTGGGGGGTGGTGTCGGGGTAGGAGTTGGTGTTGGTGATGGGGTGGGATAGAGATCCAGGCGCGGTGGCCGTGGGGTGCTAACCCGAAAAGCATCGGGGGGCGGTTGGGTCAGAGGTACATTCGGATCCCCGCATCCCAGCAAGCCCAGTCCGCCGGCAAGCAACAGGCCGTACAATTTTCGAGTGCCTCTACTGCCCATGAGTACGCTGCTGGACACCTCCAACAGGGTATCATCGGGATCCCAAGGCTCTGAGCTGGGCTTGCAAATCTTCCTCCAGCACAGATAGCTGGCGAGCCAAGGTCACGTAGCGGTTGGCGGTCAGGTTTTTGGCGGTAAACTGCTCCAGCAGTTGCTGATCCCGGGCAACCATTTGGTTGAGATACTGAGCCACAGAGGCTTGTGGATCCTCGATCAAAGCTCGGCACACCTGTAGGGCCATCACCAGTTGGGCCCGCACTTGTAAAAACAGCGACTGGATGTACTTTTGCTCAGCCTCACTGAGTTGCCGAAAATCCCGCCAATGCTGCCCCCCCTGCAGGGATTGTTGGAGCTCGTTGACCCAGTGGTTGTAGTCTTTTACCTTGCGGGCCAGATCGGTGGCAAACTTCATCACCTCGGGGGTGCTGTTGAGCAGGTGGGCTTCCTGCCAACGCTGCCGGATGCGATGCAGGCTTTTTCCCAAGCGCAGGCTGACTCTCAGGATCCCCAACAGGAGCAGCAGTAGGATCCCGGCAGCCGCGGTATAGGACACCCAAGAGCCGGGATCCCGCATCCCCAAGAAGATGACCAAGGCTATTGCTATCAAACCAAAGGCCAGCATGCCCCAGGAGCGTAGCCGCTGTTGCTGCAGACGCAGGTACTCCGCCCGCAAATCAAAGGCCTCGCAGCAAGCGTCCAGATCGGCGGCCATGAGCTGGCGAAACTCGTCCACAGAGATCGGTTCCACACTAATCATCGAGGGCACCCTTAACGCAAGTGGATCGAGGCCAAACGGCATCAAGACCTGCCCTGCCAATCACGGGCAGCTTCCGTGCTTTCTTGTAGGGGCTCCAGCGTTTCGCTGGCCGGAACCACCATCAACCCATACCCTCCGCTGCGGCAAAAATCGACGATCTCCTGCGTGTCAAAGCGTTCTGCCACGGGCTTGGGCAGTCCCTGTTGAGCCAACCGCTGCGCATATTTTCTTGCCGCAAACGAGCTCTCGAAAGCAATGACGATATCTTGACCCCCAACCTGGCGCGTGCAGATTCCCTCCTGCCCATTGGCTTGGTAAAGCAGCACAATCACCTGGGGGGGCAAGTCCTCTGGGCTGACCCAAGACAAACCCTTCTCAGCCTGGGATCCCCCGCTAAGCAATACATCCCGCGCCTCATTCAGCCGCGCCAGTTGCGCCTCTAGCAAGGGTCTTTGTCGCTCGTCCTCCAGTTCTGCGAGGGCAGTACTGAGGGTTTGGTATTCCTGAAACAGTCGCCCCCGGATCTGCCGCTCGGTTGCGTCCGGCGGAAGGTTGAGAATCTGAAGGGCTTCGGCGGTGTTCATCATGGGCTCTGATTTATTCAAAATCATTGCCTAGACTAGCTGCTTTGAGAGTCTCTGGAGAGAAATTCTCCTATGATCGTGGCTGCCCGCTTTCTCGGCCAGAAGAGAGGGTGGACTCACCGTTCGCGCCAGCGGGCCGGAGGCCTTGTGCGGCGATGATGACTTCCATCTTGGGGCTGCTCAGCAGGGGAATTGACCTGGGGTTGGTCAGATAAAGAGGGAAGGGGAAAGCCCAACTCAAAAGCCTCTCGTGCCAGCAAAGCCAGCAGAGATGGATTCAACTGGGCGCGTTTCACCCGCTCCTTGAGGCGATTCCACAGGTGTGCTCGGTGGATGCGTTCCAACTCTTCTCGCTGTTCACGTATCATGTTGTTCCCACCTCTCTTGTATCAATCCTAACTAAGCAACAGGGGAGCTGGTGTCAGGGAACTTTGATGGATTTTAGGAGATGGGATCCTCATTTTCTCCGAGTTGACCCGCCGGGATCCCTGGGGTTGCCGGCAGGGAACACCATTCACATCTGTAATTTCTTGTGTTGCAGCAAGCCCGTCTTCGGAATGTACAAGGGCGGGATCCGACAGTTTTTCTAGGGACATTTTGGGATCCCTGCGCGCCTTAGAGGTCTTCCACACAGGGAACTGCGGCCTTGACAGGGCCAGCTTGCCCCAATCTATCCAAAAAATGCTGCAGGAGCTGAAAACCGGGTGGGTTGAGGCTGTAGTAAATCCAGCGCCCCTGCTGGCGAGCATTGACCAATTTCGCATCCCGCAGGGTTTTTAGGTGAAACGAGAGCTTGGATTGGCTCACCTTCAGCTCTTCGCAGAGATCACAAACACACAACTCACGCCCCTGCAGCAGTTGCAGCACGCGCAGGCGAATCGGGTCAGAGAGGGCGTGGAATCCCTCCCGCACCTGCTCATCTGTCAAATTCCCCTCTACCTCAACCAGGAACGAAACCATCATTCAACCAGGGTAGCAGGAGTTTTGCGCTGCGGCTGCTGATGGATTCGATGGCAGGGGAAAGGCGCGACAATCAACCAGTTTGGCAGCATCTCACTCGAAGGCAAGCAAATACAGACCTTCCGGTTCAGAAGGGATCAGTTGATACGGATCTTTCTGATTGGCCTGTTCACAGAGATTCGCAAAAGACTGCAAACCTTCCAAGCGTTCCGTGAGTTCGCTGAGGGTATCGAGGTACTCCGCCAAGCCCGCTTGAGTCAGGTACCAAGATTTGTCCAGCTCTCGGAAATAGGTCATGTAAACTACCCGACCCTGACTGCTTCGCAGTACAGGGCAGGCTTAAGGCCTCCGGCCCGCTGGCGCGAACGGTAGCCCTGTAGTTGGCAAGCCAACCACGTTCGCGAAGCGAGCCGTAGGCTTGACCTCTAGGCTGGTTTACAGCAGCCCCCAAAAGCGCAATCACATTTGCACCGTTAAAATCAGCATCCCCTTCCCAACCACAATGCCCGCACTTAAATCCCTTCCCATCCCGGTACGACTTACCAGAGTCGGGATGAATGGGCAAGCATTTGTGGCAAGTCTGTGAGGTATAGGCCGGTGGTACAGTTACCACTTTCTTCACAAGCTCTCCACAGTTTCGCTGAAATCAATCACTGGGATCCGTTATGCGAGAGACACAGTTGCACCGGCTATGGCTGGTGTTGCTGGAAAAAGCTGCTTTGAATCATCTGTTGAAAAGCCTGGGCTGCTCGCGAAGTGTGCAGAACCCTCGCGAGAGCATCTACAAACGGCTCATCAATCTTTTGCCAAGACGGAGACGTTAATCCCGACACAGGGATCCAATACGAGCTTGGCAGGTGGCGATTTCTTGGGGGGTGAGGTTGTCCCAATTGACGTCGCGGCGCAGCACCAAGCCATTGTGCCCAGTGATGAAACGGGGCAGCTCTGCTTGGTCGATCACGCTCAGATCCCGCATGTGATAGGTAGTGTAATAGGTAACATCTGGGCTCTCGAAATCCACGTCGATAAGGGTGAGGGTCTTGCGGGGGGGCAGAGGGCTGCCCAAGAGGGGACGAGGGCCAGAGCCGAGAATGCCGCAGTGAAGCAGTTGCAGTTGCCCTTTGTGGCCAGGGTAGTAGCCGTGGTCGTGGCCGCTGATGTAGGTGTGGACGCGGTACTTCTCCAGCAGAGCCCGTTTGGCATCCGCCTCCAGCAGCACTTCTCCCGGATCGTCGCGCCCGACAGTGATGGCGTAGAGGGGCAGATGGCCGATGACAATGCGCAACTTGGCCTTCTGAGCCCGTTCGCTGGCCAGAGCCGCTTCCGCCCAGGCCATTTGTTCGGGCGGGATGTAATTGCAGGTGGCATCCCAGACTAGGTAAAACACATCGTCTTTTTCAAAGGTGTAGTAGAAGGGAAAGTCCCCCCGATCCACAAAGTTCAAACCTGGGTCGTGGGCCGGATCGTTCCAAAACTCGCGGGCCAGATCCCGTTCTTTTTGAAAGAGAAAGCCGCCCCGCGTGGTGCGGGCACAGGAAGCATCGTGATTGCCCAAGGTAAAGCCGTAGGGAAGTTTGGCCGCACGGATTGGGCCAGCCACATGCCGGTCGAAGGCTGCCCACATGGCGCGAATGCGCTCCTCCGACAGGCGGGGATCCTGACCGGCCACCATATCTCCTCCTCCCAAAACAATATCCGGCTGAAGATAGGGGATGAGGCCAATGCCCCGATCCACCTCTGGGTCGTATTCCACCGAGCCGTAGATGCCGTTCATGTCACTGATGACCAAGAGGCGCAGATCTCGGCGGGGGGGGATGTAGAGGCCATGGGGGGCATCTGGATGGGGGACGACGGTGGGGGTGGGCTGGGGGGTAGGAGAGGGGAGAGCGGCTCTAGGGGATCCCATCCCTGGGGCTAGATGAGAGGGCTGCTGCCGACTGGCCCAATAGGCTCCTGCCAATCCACTGCTGCTGGCCAACCCCAACAAACCCAGAATTACCTTGCGCCGCTGCATGATCTTTGCCCCCAACACTCCAGCGGTATTGTAGAAAATCAAAAGGCTGATGTTGGGCTCTTCCATCTGCGCACGGCCTGGACTCGGCTCGAAGATGGCTATGCGCGGCAGCTCTTGTAGAGTTCGGGGTGTTTTTTGAACAACTGTTGACGCACAAATGCTACCTTGGTAGAGATGAGCAACTACCTATCTCAGACTCGGTATGACTTGAGGTTTTCCATGCCTCGCCCCTTGGATTCTTTGGAAGCTGCTTTGGAACGGTGCCGGGAGTGCAATCTGCGTTTGAGCCGACAGCGCCGTTATATCCTGGAGCTGCTGTGGCAGTGTGGCGAGCACCTCTCCGCCCGCGAGATTTACGATCGCCTAAATCAGCAGGGCAAACCGATTGGCCACACGTCCGTTTATCAAAACCTGGAAGCTTTGGCCAGCCATAACATTGTCGAGTGCTTGGATCGTGCCGATGGGCGCCGCTACGGCAACCGCACCCATCCCCACAGCCACGTGAACTGTCTGGATAGCAACCGCATCTTGGATGTGGACGTGGAGCTGCCGCCTGAACTGCTGGCCCAGGTGGAGCAACAAACGGGCACCCGCATCCAAAGTTACCGCATTGAGTTTTTCGGGGTGGAAAAGCCTGCGGAGCCCCAGCAGTAACCTTGGCAAAGGGATCCCTGCTGCCCTGAGCAAAAGTTGGGCAAAGGTCAGTAAGCTCGATTTTGGCCTTTGCCGATTTGCGACTGGATTTGCTCGAGAGAACTGGCAGGGGCCAGGCATTTGTTGCCCCAGCACACCAGCCCTAGAGCTCCTTCCGGCAGAGGTTCGGTCTCGGTGGGGAGAGCAAAGACGGTGGTGGGCCAAGATCGTTGCTGAAAGGCGGGAATGGAATCGGCCTCCAGGGTGACTTTCACCCAATTGCTATACCAATCCAGTCCGGCAAAAAGGCTGGGGCAGGTGCGCGGCTGGGTGCTCATGATGTGGGCAAAGGTTTTCAAGGCCTGCTCTGCCCGCTCCAGGTAGTCCAGATCTCCAGTGAGGGCGGCAAGGCGCACCAGGTTGGCAATGGCCACCCCATTGGCTGCAGGGGTAGCGTTGTCCTGGAACTCCTTCTCTCGCACCAACAGCTCAGGGGCACTCTGGGCATCGCTGACAAAGTATCCCCCCCTGGCCGGATCCCACAGTTGCGCATCCATCTCCTGCTGGAGCTGGAGGGCAGCCTGTAACCAGTCTTGAGGGGTGGGATCCCCCACCAGGGGCAGGCAGGCTTGCTGCAAGTCCAACAGGGCCTTGATCAGCAGGGCGTAATCTTCCGATTTGGCGGGCACCTGAGCTGTGCCATCGTAGTTCAGGCGCAACAGGGATCCGGTCTCAGGGTGGCGCTGCTGGCTGAGGATGAATTGGGCAGCCCGCAGAGCGAATTGCAGATAGTCTGCGTTGCCGAACACTTGATAGGCCCGCGCCAGGCCGGAGATCATCAAGGCGTTCCAAGAGACGATCATCTTGGTGTCGGTGACAGGTGGGATTCGCCCTGGCCAGGATTGCAGACGGGCCGATTGGGCATCCACTGCCGGAGGGAAGGGAACTCGTCGATCCGCAGAGCCATAGCGTGCCTGAAACAGATGGGTGGTCAAGGCGGCTTCAACTTCTGGCGGCAACGCTCCTCCCTGTTGGCGCTGCAAGACGATGCAGCCGGGCCGATCGGGGAAGTTGCCCCCCGGCGATAGGTCAAACGCCTGCTGCAAGGCGCGGAAGGTTTCTTCCCCCAAGAGCTCCTGCAGCTCCTGCCAGCGCCAGACGTAGAACTCTCCCTCCTCTGGCTCTCGATCTTCTGCCCGGGCAAAGCTGTCGGCATCTTGAGCGGCGTAGAAATACCCGGCAGGGGCGGTCATCTCTCGCGCCACCCACTCCACCGTCAGCCGCACCGCCCGCTCAATGGCCGGATCTTGGATACCGTGCGCCCACAGATCGGAGAGAAACTCTAGGATCTGCCCGTTGTCGTAGAGCATCTTTTCAAAGTGGGGCACCGTCCAGGTGGGATCCACGGTGTAGCGGTGAAAGCCGCCGGCCACATGGTCGAAGATCCCTCCCAGCACCAAGGCCATGCCTCGCTCTTTGGCCCGTTCCAGAGCGCTCTGCGAGCCGGGGATCCCTTCTGGTGGGTCGAAGCGGGCCGAACGCAATACCAACTGAGCGTAGGGCATCATGGGAAATTGCTGCACCGCCCCGGCATTGGAGAGCAAAGGCTGGATCTTGGGGATCCCAGAGCGCAGCAGGTCGGCGGGAATGTGGTCTTCCGGCACTAAGTCGCTGAGGGTGGTCAGAGCCGTCAAAATCTGGCCTTTCATCTCCTCTATTTTTTCCTTTTCCTGCCGGTAAAACTGCAGGATGCGCTGCAGCAAGGCCAGAAACCCTGGGCGGCCAAAGCGGGGCTCTACGGGAAAATAGGTGCCGGCGTAAAAGGGCACCAGGTCATCGGGCGTGAGGAAAACATTGAGGGGCCACCCCCCCTGCCCGCTCATGAGCTGCAACGCCTGCATGTAGATGCTGTCGAGATCCGGCCGCTCCTCGCGATCCACCTTGATGGGCAAAAAATGGGCATTGAGGAAAGCGGCGATCTCCGGGTTGGAAAAAGCCTCGCCCTCCATGACCGTACACCAGTGGCAACTGGAATAGCCGATGGACAGAAAAATCGGCCTATCCTCGGCCCGCGCTTTCTCCAGAGCCTCGGGGATCCAAGGCCACCAATCCACCGGGTTCTCGGCGTGCTTGCGCAAATAAAGGCTGGAACTTGTGGCGAGGCGATTGGCCATGAGTACACCCTCTCACCCTTTTTGCTTTTCAGGCTAGCGCGTCCTCCTCCCAAGGCAGAGCCAACCCACTGTTGTTCAAGATACACTCACCCAGGATCCCTGTCGGTCAAGCCTGCTCCTGCTCGGCAGCCGGGACTAAAAACTCCAGAGGGCGCCCGTGTAAAACCAAGGCGGTGCTGGGATTTTCCACAAAGCCGATTCGCTCGTAAAAGCCACGCTGATGGGTTGTGAACAGGTAGATGCGCTCCACCGACTGCAGGTGGGGATGGCTGATCAGGGTTTCCACCAACTTGCGGCCAATGCCCTGACGTCGGTAATCGTGATCAACCACGATATCCCAGAGGACGGCTCGGTAAACCCCATCGGAAGTGGCGCGGCCAAAGCCAATCAGGCGCTCCCCATCCCAGGCGCTGACCACCGGATGGCTGTGGGCAACGGCCCGCTCCATCTCCTGCCGCTGGCGATTCTGCGCCCAAAAGGCATTGCGGTTCAACAGCAGGAGAAGCTGATCCAGATCCAGCTCGCCCCGCTCCAGAGAGAAGCGAATGTTGCGGTTGTCCACCGGCTGATGAGAGGGCGCGATAACAGGCTCAGGAGAGGGATCGGGCATGAAGAAGACCTTTGCAGCAGTGAGGGTTGGCAAGGAAGGGGGAGTTCAGCAAAACACTTGGGCCTGACAAACTGAGGCTAGCTGGCCGAGGCACTTTCGGCGGTTGGCCCCGCATGCTCTAGGGCATAGGCTTTGAAGCGCTCCAGATCCGCCTGGATGGTGCTCTCCACCACTTTGCCCACAAACAGGCCATCCAAGATTTTGCCGAGGATCCCCGGGAGCTTGTAGGCCACCGACAGCTTCACAATGGTACTGCCTTTGCGGTCGTAAAAGCGCAGCGCGCCCCGATTGGGCAGCCCCTCCACCGAACTCCAGCCGATGTGTTGGTGTTTCACCACCGTGTGGGTGCGGGAGATCCAACTGAAGGTGAGGCCGCGGGTGTCCAGTGTCCACCGGGATAGCTCCTGATCCAGCAATTCCACCGAGCGGATCCACTTCATCCAGCGGGGCATGAGGGTGAGGTTGGCCCACAAATCCCATACCTGCTCGATGGGAACAGGTACCTCCACCTGACAGGTATGCTCTAGCCAATCTGACTCTGACATAGGGCCTCCCACGCAACACCCAGCAGAAACACAAACCATCCAGGGGCTTGGCCACAACGCCTCGGGACGGGATCCCTGCCTTTACAAAATTTTATATCGACCTAAGATAGCATTATCGGCCTCGTGAAAGTTTGGGGCTCTGCGCTTTTTGGCAGCCCGGTTTCTTTTTCGAGCAAGTTGCGGCTGCCCCCCATGAGGGCAATGCAGAAGGCAGGTATCATGATTGCCATCTGCAAGCTCCACTTGCAAAGGTTCGGTGCATCCACTCGGTTGACTTGACGGAACGACCTCACCATGGTTTCTCAATGGAAACAGCATCTGAAGAACTACTTCGTGGCGGGGTTGCTGGTGGTGATCCCTCTGGCAACTACCATTTGGCTGACGGTGGAGGTGGCCACCTGGAGCATTGGCTTTCTGACCAGCATTCCGAAGCAGTTCAATCCCATCCAGGGTTTGCACCCGATCTTGATCAACCTCATCGATCTGGCGGTGGGCCTGTTGACGCCGATTGTGCTCATCCTGTTGATTGGCTTCATGGCCCGCAACATTGTCGGCCAGTGGCTGCTCAATCTCAGCGAACAGTTGCTCCATGCGATTCCGGTGGCGGGGCTGGTGTACAAGACCTTGAAGCAATTGGTCAGTGTTTTGTTTGCCCCCAACAATCAGCGCTTTCGGCGGGTGGTGCTGGTGGAATATCCCCGACCAGGAGCTTGGGCGCTGGCCTTTGTGACGGGCACCATTCAAACTCCTATTCGGCCCGATGGGCCGCAGCGCTCCCTTGGCCTGTTTGTGCCCACCACCCCCAATCCAACGACGGGCTGGTACGCCATTGTGCCGGAAGACCAGGTGGTGGAAGTGTTCATGCCGGTGGAAGATGCTTTTAAGATGCTCATTTCCGGCGGCATTGTCACCCCTGAGAGTTTTGAAGCGGGGCTGCAGCGGCGAGAAGGAGCTTTGGCCGTGACCATGCCCAGTTTGCGGGAGCTGGTGGAGCAGGAGCGGGTGGCAGGATCCCCCAGGGCTGACTCGGTGGGCTCTGAGGTAGGTTTTGAGACTGAAGGGATCCCTTAATCCTGCTTTCCTGTCCCTGCAGAAGGGCCGGGCTGCCAGAGCTGGTATTCTTTGGCCTGTTCCAAGCGCACATAAAAAGGCCGCATTTGCCGATCCAATGCCTCCACTTGCTCGGAGGGAAAGGCCTTCCAGTCAGCACGGCTGGCCCAGCGGAGGATGAGGTGGACAAGTTCGGGATCCTCTTGATCCAGCCAAACTTCTTTGCCCAGAAAACCCGGATGCCGGCGCAGGGCGGATCCCCAAACCCGCTCGTCTTGCTGAAGAAAGGCTGCTTGCCCACCGGGAGGAACCCGGAAGCAGAGATGTTCGATGGCGATAGGGCCGGGCGGGCTGGGGCAGGTCGACATAGGAGCAGAGGCGGCAAAGTTAAAGATGGGCCCTCTCAAGACTCCAGGGGGGAAGCTGTCAATCGTTGCAGGGTGGGAATGAAGTCGGGGTAGGAGATGCGGGCACAGTCGGCTCCCCTGAGGAGGGTGGATCCCTGCGCTCCTAGAGCTGCCACCATCAGGCTCATGGCGATGCGGTGATCCTCGTGGCTGTCGACCTCGGCCCCGTGAAGAGGGATCCCTCCCTTGATTTCCAGGCCATCAGGATATTCAGTGACCTGGGCTCCCATGCGGCTCAACTCTTGGGCTATGGCAGCCAGACGGTCGCTTTCTTTCACCCGCAGCTCTGCGGCATCGCGAATCACCGTGATCCCTTCGGCAAAGGCCGCCGCCACCGCCAAAACCGGGATCTCGTCGATCAGGGTGGGGATGAGATCGCCGGCGATGGTGCAGCCGCGCAAGCGGGCCGAACGCACCCGCAGATCTCCCAGGGGCTCGCCGGCCATTTCCCGGCAGTTTTCAATTTGAATATCGGCCCCCATCTCCTGCAACACCTGCAGCGCACCGGTACGGGTGGGGTTGAGGCCCACATCCCTTAGCAGCAATTCGCTCTCGGGCACAATGGAGGCGGCCACCAGCCAAAAGGCTGCCGAGCTGATATCCCCCGGCACCTGAACTCTCTGGCCCACCAGGCGGGATCCCCCCACCACGGCCACGGTTTTCGCCTCTGGATCCACGTGAATGTCGGCTCCGAAGGCCCGCAACATCCGTTCCGAGTGATCCCGAGAGAGAGCCGGCTCGGTGACTTGGGTGGTGCCTTCTGCCAGCAGGCCCGCCAGCAAGAGGCAGGATTTCACCTGCGCCGAAGCCACCGGGGAGCGGTAGTGAATGCCCTTGAGGGATCCCCCTTGTACGGCCAAAGGTGCCAACGTCCCACCGGCCCGTCCCCAAATGCTGGCCCCCATCTGCCGCAGCGGTTCTACCACCCGCCCCATGGGCCGCGAGCGCAGGGAGCGATCGCCGGTGACGGCAAAAAAGCGCCCGGCCTGGCCAGCCAGGATCCCCAGCATCAGGCGCAAGGTGGTGCCGGAGTTACCGGCATCCAACACGTCTGCCGGTTCTTGCAGCCGGCCCAGGCCAACTCCCCGAATGCGAACACACTCGCTGTTGAGCTCCGAAATATCTGCCCCCAGCGCCCGAAAACAGGCTGCCGTACTGCGGGGATCCTCTCCCAGCAACAGCCCTTGGATGGTGGTTTCTCCTTCGGCCAGGGATCCCAGCATCAGGGCGCGGTGGGAAATGGATTTGTCGCCGGGGATGCTCACTTGGCCGCGCAGGCCTTTGGCCGGCGAGAGGGTCAAGATATCAGTAGCAGAAGAGTGAGTCAACACAGCAACCCTGACGGCAGACTTGGCAAAAGCGGGAGCAGTCTCATCATACTCAGAGCGGGACTCGCGCCCCAGAGATTTTGCCGGGGATCCCAAGACAGCCTGTCTTTTGACGGCCACCCCTCTTTTCTCAGAGGATCACCTTAAACAACATGGATTCCTCGGTCGGGGCCTGGCCTCGGCCTTTTTTTTGCAGATACTGAACTTTGTAGCAGCAGAAATAGAACCCCCGCAGACCGTGCTTGGCAAGGTGTATCAACACGATTCCGTTTTGACCGAGGAGGTGATGGCCTACCTGCAACCCCAGGGGGGCGGTATTTTTTTGGATGTGACGTTGGGAGGGGGTGGACACAGCTTGGCGCTGCTGCGGGGGGGAGCTGCTCGAGTGGTGGGGTTGGATAGGGATCCGGCGGCTCTGCAGGCGGCGCAAGCGCGTTTTGCAGCAGAAGGGATCCCCGGCAGCCGCATCCAACTGTGGCACCTCAATTTTGCCGATTTCGATCTGCAGCAGCATGGCTTTCGGGATGAGCAGGGGCAGGGGATTCCCTTCGATGGCATCGTGGCCGACTTGGGGGTGAGTTCGCCGCAACTGGACTGCCCTGAGCGGGGATTTAGCTTTCGCGGAGAGGGGCCGCTGGACATGCGCATGGATCCCAGTGCCGCTCAGGAAACCGCTGCCGATTGGGTTAATCATCGCCCGGTCGAAGAGTTGATCGAGATTTTCACCCGTTACGGCGAAGAGCGATTTGCCCGCCGCATTGCCCATCACATCGAGCAGGCTCGTCCCCTCGCCACAACTACCCAGTTGGCCCAGGTGGTTTGGCAGGCGGTACCTCCGGCAGCTCGGCGAGGCCGCATCCACCCGGCCACCCGCGTCTTTCAGGCGTTGCGCATTGCCGTGAACCGAGAACTGGAGGCTTTAGAAACCTTGCTGGCCCAAGCCCCCACTTGGTTGAAACCCGGCGGCAGGTTGGCCGTAATCAGCTTCCATAGCCTTGAAGATCGCCTGGTGAAATGGGCCTTTCGCAGGGATCCCCGTTGGCAGGTGCTCACCCCCAAGCCCTTGTCCCCTTCCGAACTGGAACGGCAACGCAATCCACGGGCCCGCTCTGCCAAACTGCGAGTGGCTGCCCGCAGCAGTCAGATGTAGGTTTAGGTTGGTTCTCCCGCTCTCAAGAGATCGGCTACCGTGAAGCGGACAGCTGTCCTGCTGAGGCCGGGAATCGGGAGAAGGGGGTTGCTATTGGGGGATGCGGGGAACTAGGGTGAAGCGGAACCGGCAGTCCTGCACCGTCGGATCCCTTGGTGTGTGTGAGGTTAAGCCCTATGGTTAGCCAGCCTTTGAACGCAGGTCTTGATCGTCCCAAAAGCCCTCGTCGCCACAGACAGCCTTCTGCTCTGAGCCGACCCCTCTCCGGTACAGTTCAGGCCAGCCGCACCCAACCTTTGAATTTGAAGTTGAAATCAGCCCATCCTCGCAGCCAGCATCTTGCTTGGGCAGAACACCTAGCCTGGTGGAAGCAAATCTCCACAGGGATGGCTATCCTCTCCGGCGTTTCAGTGTTGAGCCTTTACAGTTGGACTGTGCATACCCAAAGCCGGTGGAGCCAGCGTTACCAGGTGTGGCAGCAGATGCAGCGCAACGAACGACAGTTTCTGCTGACTCAAGAATCCATTGCCAATTCTCTCCGGGAAATCGCCGACCGCTCCGAAATGGTGCCGCTGGTACCGGATCGGATGATTGAGGTGCCGATTGCCTCTCCCAGCCATGTTGAACCGGATCCAGCCCACCAGGCAACGGCTTTGCCGGAAAGAGCGCTCCGCGCCGCTCACGCGACCGAAAAAGCCCCTCTTTTCTATCCGGTTGGGTACTAGTCCAATGAATCCCGTGGACAGCAGCCAAGCCACTGCTCCCCTCTTACTCTCCCAAAGGCTGTGGATTTTGCAAGATCTCAGCGTATCTCTATCCTCCCTATTCTTCAAATTCTTCAAAAGTCAAGGGATCCCTGGGCCTCAGGATCTGGAATAGTAGTGGGCTACTCTTCAACTGCTTACAAAGCAGTGAAGAAATCTGGCCTAAATGGGATGTGGCCCATCCGAAGCCCTGGGATTGCCGTTGGGATCCCGTTCACCCCTGGGGATGACATCCCCCCTGGCAGGATAGGAACTCCAGAGCAGGGGATGTATGATGCCTAGCACGGCTTTTTCGGAGCAATCGCAGAGAAAGCTGTACCGACAGGTTGTCCTGGGGATCAGCCAGGGCATGTAAAGGGGAAAGTCCGGTGCAAATCCGGCGCTGTGCCGCAACTGTGATGGGCTTGGGCTAGACCTATGCCCTCAGTCAGGATGCCCGCCTGCGGTTCTGGCTCGTCTTTCTTCCGCGTCGCACGGAATCAGGAGCTTCAAGAAAGAAAATGAATCCCATTCTAGGTCTCAGCCTGGCGCTGGGGGGTCTTGTTTTGGGGATCCCAGCGTGGGCGCAGCCGGCAGCTTCCCCGCCCTCAGCTCAAGAGGTTTTGGAAACCGGCGTTAGCGCCGAGATTTTAAATCAACCCGTCACCACGCCTTTTCGTCGCCCCGGCTTGCTGCGGGATTCTTCCCGCCCGGTTTACGTCGTTACCCGCCAGCAAATTCGAGAGCAAGGGGCAAGAACCGTTCAGGAGGCCCTGCGCTACCTGCCCGGGATCCTCAGCGACGGCACGGCAGGAACCCAGTTGGGAGCCCTTAGCTCCCAGTTTATGCGGGGAGGACGAACGGCCCAGGTTTTGGTGCTGTTGGATGGCCGCCCCATTAACGACCTGGGCTTTTTTGGCGGGTTCGATCTGTCTCAGATCACTACAGATGTGGTCGAGCGTATTGAGATCTCTCCAGGTGGGGGCTCCACCTTATACGGCTCCGATGCCGTTGGCGGGGTCATCAACATCGTGACGCTGGATCCAAAGCCGGGATCCGAGACCGTGCTGGAAGCGGCTATCGGCAGCTACGGCCTCAACGAGCAAGGGATCCAAAACCGCGGCCAGGTGCAGGATCTGGGCTGGGTGGTCAGCTATCGCCGTCTGCAGAGCAACAACGACTTTCCTTTTGAAATTAGGCGTTTGGGCAAAGCAGGCAGGCGGGAGAACTCGGCAGTGGAGTACCACAACCTACAAGCCAAACTCACCTGGCAACTGGCAGAAGGCCAGGTCCTAACAGGAAATGCCCTTTATCTCAATAAAGCGTTTCAGGTGCCCGGCAGCACCGAGTTTCCCTCCCCCGATGCAGTGCAAAACACCAACGACCTGCTGTTAGATCTCAGTTGGCTGTGGGATCAAGAGAAGGGATCCCTGCAAGCTAGGGTATTTTTTGACGACCTCAACTATCGCTTCAGCGCCCCACAAAGCCAGGGATCCCGGGATGAGATCCTGCGAACGGGGTGGGGATCCCAACTGCAATACACCTGGAAGGCTGCTGAAAACCTGGAGCTTACTCTAGGAGCAGACTACCGATCCATTTCAGCTCGCAACACCACCTTCTCCTTTGCCAGGGGATCCACCAATGTCAACTACGACAATACCGTGAACCAAGGGGCCCTCTTTGCCCGCCTGGATTACAAGCCACAGCCCAACTTTTATCTCAACTTAGGTGTTCGCCAAGATTCGAGCAATCTGGTCAACGGTTCGGCCACCTCTCCTGCCGCAGGGATCCGCTGGGTTTTGGCAGAAGGCACCACCCTGAGGGCTAATTATGCCGGCAGCTTTCGCACTCCCTTGATCTCAAACTTATTCTTTCGTTTGCGGGGCTTTTTTGAAGTCGACGGCAACCCCAATTTGCGCCCGGAGCGGGGAGAGAGTTTTGACATTGGCCTGGATCAGGCTTTGGGAGATTTTGGCCTACTGCGCTTGACCTTTGCCCATAACCGCATCCGCGATGGCATTACCTTTGTCAGCACCGGCCCGCGCAGGGGAACCTACGAAAACATTGAGCTCGTGGAATACACGGGCTTGGAAGCAGCCCTGGATTTGCGATTGGGGGAAAACTGGACTCTTTTTGCCAACTACACCCTGAACGATCCCATCATCCGCTCGGCGCTGGATCCCAAAGCGGTTGGCAAACAGCTAGCCTTCGTGGGAGCAGACAGCTTCAACCTGGGCCTGAGCTACCGCGATGCAGAGGATCAGTATGCCTCAGTTTTCCTGCATCACATTGGCACTTTCTTTACCAACAACGCCAATACCCAATCTCTGCCCGGCTACACCAACCTGGCTCTGCGGGGAGGGATCCCAGTAGCAGAAAATCTCGCTCTAGAAGTGGGGGTTGATAACCTGCTGGATGAGCAATATGAGGTTTTCCCCGGCTACCCAGGAGTGGGTCGCACCGTTCGGCTCAATCTGAGAGGCCAATTTTAAAGGCTTAGCCATTTCGCTCACTACTTGACCACTCGCTTAGATATTGAGATCATTTCCCCTTCTTCATCGCGCCCTTTACAGTCAAGTCTGGATTGCAAGTTATGCCGGTATCAAGCAGCTCTGTGTCTCAATCAACTTCCCAGTTGCCAGTTCAAGCTGGCAGCGCTGCTCAGCAACCCAGCAGCCATTGTCTTTGGGTTTGCATCACCTGCGGATCTCGGTGGGTTAACGGCCAAAAAGAAGGGATTAGCAAGGGAGAAATGCTGCTGTCTGCCCTGCAATCCCAAACCCTCCACCCCCAACTAACTCTAAAACCAGTTGCCTGTATGAGCGCCTGCAGCCATGCTTGCGTTGTTGCGTTGGCAGCACCTCAAAAGATGACCTATGTTTTTGGAGATCTGGATCCAAAAGATGTGGAGCTGATTCTGCAGACAGCAGAGCTCTACCTCACCAAGCCAGATGGGATCCTACCCTGGGCCGAGCGCCCTCTCAAAAAAGAGGTGATTACTCGTATTCCACCACTACCTTGAGGAGCTCTCTCATGGCCACTTTTACCCCCTGGATAACCCCTCTCCATCAAACTTGGCAGGAAGTTTCTCTGACGGGTTGGACAACCCTTTATGAAGGGATCCCTGCCCATATTGACTGCTTGGGGCCGTTGCTCTACGAGCTGTTTCAAGAGCACTGGGCCGAGATCCAGGTGGGCCATGTGGCGGAAGGCGGGGTGCTGGAGCTGGCTTTCAAGAAACCTCCAGCTTTGTGCGTGCTCTACGATGGCTATCTAACCGTTGCCACCGAAACTTGGCACCTGCATTTGTGCCTGGAGGAGCACCAAGGCGGCCCCCATCGCAAGACCCCACCCGAGCTGCGCCGCAAAAGATTGGTTAGCTGTGCTGCTCTCTACCGGCGCCTCAATCCCCAAGGTCAGCCCCGCATGTGGGGGATCCAATTCTGGAATGGAGCAGAAGAACCTTTGCTGCAGATTTTTCTGCCCAGCCCCTTTTTGGGGCCAGAGGAAGACTACCTGCCGGAAGGCAAAGCAGATTACCAAAAGCTTTCTCTTTACGAGCGCATCCGCGCCATCTATGTGCAGGGGAAAGAGCGGATCCCCTATGAGGATAACCCTCTTAAACGTCCCTACCTTGCCGTCTGTCGTTCCAGCCGTTGTTATCCTTCCCGCAACTACCAACCGGTTGTGGAAGCTCTGGAATCGGCTCTTCGAGAAGCCAACCTGGACGTACAGGTTATCACCTCAGGCTGCTTGGAAGTTTGCCAACAGGGGCCGGTGGTTTTTTACTCCGGAGATTGCACCTGGTACAAGCGGGTTACTCCCCAAGTAGCTCGGCAAATTGTTTTTGAGCATTTGCTTAATAGCTGTCCTCTGAAAGACCACCTTTTTCCAGGAGATTAAAGCATGATTGGCCTGCAATCGAGTGCTCAACCTATCCCCAGATCTTGCCGCTTGATCTCAGCCCCACTTTGGATACAAGCTGCTCAAGATTTGGCCCAAGGCTGGTTCTGGCCCAGCTTGTTTACCACCGTCGGCTGTCTCAGCAATATTGCTTATACATGTACCCTTCCCTTTGTAACTGTTGGTATTGTTGCAGGCACAACTTTAACCCGCCAAAGGGCAGCCATTAGTGCTTTGATGATTTGGCTGGCCAACCAAATCTTTGGCTACACCTGGCACAACTATCCCCGCACTCCCGATTCGTTTGCCTGGGGGTTGGTGCTGGGGATCGGCACGGTGGGGATTGCTCTTGCTGGCGGTTACCGACCTCTGTTTTCTCAGTCCAAGCCGCTTCGGCCAAGGCAACTGCTGCTGAACTATCTCTGGATCCCGGCCATGCTCATCTTGGGGTTTCTGGCTTTTGAAGGGCTGATTTTGGCCGCCGGCCTGGTTTTGGGGGGAACGGAGGGCCTGACCCTGCCCATTCTGGGCAAAATCTGGCTGCACAACTGGCTGTGGACAGGACTTTGGATCGGGATCCACACCCTGCTGGTGTGGGACAGAGGACGTCGCCGGGTGTGGCTTGGAGAGGAGAAACTGCGGTGAGCTGCTCCCGTACAGGCCCTTCCCATCCCGTCAGCGGTGCGGAGCACTTTTGCAGTGATCTAGAGCATCCCCAAGAGGGATCCAGGCCAAAATAGGGGCGACCTATGTGGGAGGGGATCCCTTTGCAGCTCAGTCGCGTTAACAGTGAGCATGACTCTAGTCAATGATACGCTGGACTATACTGAAAATAATGTACAGTATGTTCAGTATGGCTGCTTGGTATGGCTAGGTATGTAAAACCGAGAGAAGCGGCGGATTATTTTGGGGTGTGTCTCCACACCTTGAGGCGATGGGAGCAGAAGGGCTGGATCAATGCAATACGTACACCATCCGGTAGGGCGAGAAGGTATGACCTCGACAGCTACATCAGAGCGCCCAAGAAGGACAAACGAGTCGTTTTGTACGCCCGAGTCAGCAGTCGAGGGCAGAAACCAGACTTGGAGAGACAGATTGCAAGACTGGTTAACCTCTATCCTGGAGCCGAAGTGGTCGGAGAGGTTAGCGGCGGTCTCAACTTCAAAAGACCAAAGTTCCTTGCCTTATTGGAACGAGTTCGTGCGGGAGATGTCGGAACAATTGTGGTCGCTCAC
>NZ_JANSIA010000031.1:0-28510 GCF_047461835.1 Synechococcus sp. R60.1
GCGGTCGGAAGCAGGAACCCGCCGAGACGACTGCGCAAGGAGCCATCCATGCGTAGCGTGGTAGGAATCTCCGGCCTTCAGGCAGGGGAGGATGTCAAACGAACGACACTTGCTTTCTGAGCCACTAACCTTGTAGAAAGACAAGGGCGAAAGGGCGGCTTTGATGCGGCGGCGCATTCTACAGCTTTGCATCCTCGGCTGGACGATGCTCCTCGTCCTGGCAGTGGGGGGCAGGGGATCCCTGCTGGTTCCCCACTTTTTTGGCATTGAAGCCCTGCAAGCCCAGGCTCAAACTCAAGCCGGAGAACTGCCGCAGCCGATGCGGCTCAAACTCCCCCCCGGCCTGGATCGCTACGCCTACGACAAGGCGGTGGGAGACTACTTTGAGGAAATCGAGCCGCTTTTGCCAGGTGGAGCCTATGCCCAGTGGGCCTTCTATCCCGTCCCTATCTACATCCAAGGGGATCACCCCCAGTGGAAGGCCTCCGTGGAGCAAGCGGTGAAGGAGTGGTCGGCCTACATCCCGCTCAAGGTGGTGGCCAAAGAGGAGGAGGCTTTCTACGGGATGAGCATTTACCGCGTTCCTCCTATTGGCGGCGGGGTGGCTGGGGCGGCCCGCCCGGAGTTTTTCTTCGCCTCCGATGGCTCTTTGCAGCAGCGGGTGCGCATCGTCATTGCAGAAGGACAGGGGTTGGCCGAAATAACGGCGGTGGCCCGACACGAGATCGGGCATGGGCTGGGGCTGTGGGGCCATAGCCCGAACCTGCGGGATCTGATGTATGGCGGACACCATGCGGCGGCTACCGGCAATCGGCGGGTGTTGCGGGTGCCCAACATTACCAAGCGGGATCTCAACACCCTCAAGCGCGTCTACGAGCAGCCCACCCTCAGCGGGCAGGTCTTTCCAGAGAGCTATCGCCGCCTGTTTGGCCAGCTTCTGCAGGAAAAGCCGCTGCCCGAGAGAGCTCTTGGATTGCCGCTAGCTAGAGCTGCAGGAGTTGCGACACCCCCTTGAGCGCCATAGCTAGGAGAAAAAAGAGCAACTGGGTGGCAACAATGCTGGGGCCGGAGGGCAGGTTGAAGGTTGCCGAGGCGATCATCCCCAGCACCGCGCTCAGTCCCCCAATACCTATGGCCAGCAGCACATAGGTTGTAAAGCGGGATCCCAAAAGCCTTGCCGTCGAGGCTGGGATGACCACAAAAGCGCTCACCAGCAACACCCCCACAGAGCGAATTGAGAGCGCCACCACCACAGCCAGCAACACCACAAAAGCCAGCTTCTGCCAGCCCACCTGAACCCCCCGCGCCCGCGCCAGCGGCTCATCCAGGGTCAGCAACATTTGGGAGGGCAAAGTCAATCCCACATAGGCCGAGCTGATCAGCAAGAGGATCCCGCTCGTCCACAGGGCTGCCGGGCTGATCCCCAAAATCTCCCCAAACAACAACTGGTTGAGGTTGCCCCGATAGCCGGGCAGCAAGCTGAGGGCGATAACGGCCAGCGCCAAAGAGGAAGAGTAGATGATGTTCAGCACCGCATCCGCCGACAGTTGAGTGCGCTCCAAGACAAAGGTGACGCCCAAAGCAAATCCCACCCCAAACACCATCAACACCACGGTGGGATTCAGCCCCAGCAGCACTCCCAAAACAATCCCCAGCAGAGCCGAATGCCCCAGGGCATCGCTAAAAAACGACAGTTGCCGCAGAATAACAAAACTGCCCAGCAGCCCACCTGTCATGCCGGTGAGGATCCCACCCAGCATGGCCCGCTGCATAAAGGGCAACTGCAACAGCTCCACTACCCGCACCCAGCCCTCCAACATCGCCTTCCCCTCAGTGACGGTGGATGTAGCGGACAAAATGGTGCTCCGCACCGCTGTCGCGAACAGGCCCATAAACCCGGCTCAGCACTTCTGGTGCCAAAGCCACCTGGGGGGATCCCTGGCAGATGAGGGATTGGTTGAGGCACAGCACGCGGTCGCAATGGCGGGACACCATCTCCAAATCATGGGAGATCTGCAAAATAGCCCAGCCCAGGGATTGGCGCAGCTCTTCCAGGAGCCGGTAAAACTCCCCCTCGCTGAGCGTATCTAAGCCTGCCGGTGCCTCGTCGAGGATAAGCAACCGCCGCGGCCAAGCCAAGCAATAGGCCAACAGCACCCGTTTCAGCTCCCCGCCGCTGAGCTGGCCCAAAGCCTTAGAGGACAGGTGGGATGCGCCGACCCGTTCCAACGCCTCTTTCACCGCCTGCCGCCGAGCAGAGCGCTGCTGCCAAGGCCAACAGGGTTGCAATGCCCCCCAACCCAAAGCCACAAACTCCTCCACCACCATGGGGATCCCAGGATTGAACTGAAAACGCTGGGGCACGTAAGCCACCTGCTGCCGCACTGACGGGGGCAAATAGCCGGACAGGCGCACCGGCTCTCCCAGAATCCAAACCGAGCCGCACTGCCGCGGCAGGATCCCCAAGATGGCCTGCACCAAGGTACTTTTGCCGGCTCCATTGGGGCCGACAATGGCCGTATGGGATCCCGCCCTCAGCTCAAACGACACATTTTGCACCGCCAACTGGGATCCCCGATAGACCGTCAGCCCCTCCACGCGAAGGACAACCTCGCCGGAGCAGGAGATCACCGCCCCCTCGCCAGCAGGTGTTCGAGAGCAGCTTGGCCCAGCAGCGGCAATTGCAGGGGCAGGAAGGCCGTCTCCTTCTCAAAGGCGGAGACCAGGTTCTCCACGTTCTGCCGCAGGATGGTCAGGTAATATTCCGGCTCGATCCCCTCAGGGCCGGCAGTCTCGATGGGATCGAAAACGCGAACTTGGATCCCTAGGTCTCTGGCCAAAACCTCAAAGGGGTTGTTACTCCCCAGCTGCGGTTCCACCAGGATCGTCTTCAGGCCGGATGCCCGCACCGTCTCCATCACCCGCCGCACATCTTCGGGGGAGGGGCTGGCTTCAGGGATCTCCACCAAAAACTCAGCCTTGAGGTTGTAGCGCTCGGCAAAATAGGGGGCAAAGTCGTGGAAGACCACAAAGCTTCTTCCGGCAAAGGGAGCTAGCCGAGCGGCAATCTCCTCATCCAAAGCCTTGAGCTTCTCGATAAAAGCAGCCGCATTGGCCCGGTAGATCTCCGCCCCTGCCGGATCCGCAGCGATTAAGCCGTCGCGGATGTTTTCCACCTGCTGAATAGCCCGCCTGGGATCCAGCCAAATGTGGGGGTTAAACTCGCCGTGGCTGTGCCCATGAGAGTGGCCATGGCCATGCCCGTGAGAATGGCCGTGACTGTGTCCATGAGAGTGTCCATGGCCGTGACCGTGGGAGTGCCCATGCTCTGGCTCCTCAGCCCGCAAAGTTGGGATCCCTTCGCTGCTGTCAACGATTTGCAATTGGGGGTTCCCAGCGCTGGCAATCAACCCTTCCAAAAACGTTTCCATACCCAACCCGTTGATCACCAGCACATCCGCCTGAGCCAGCAAACGAACCTCCTCAGGTCGAGCCTGAAAGTCGTGGGGCCCCATCTGAGGGGGAAGGAGTGGCGTGACTTCTGCCCGATCCCCGGCCACAGCACGGGTAAATTGCGTTATCGGCAAAATCGTGGTCACCACCTTTGGGGGGCTGGATCCCTGCTGGGCCCGGGACTCTTCTTGGCGCATCTGCAGGCTTCCCAGGATCCCGACCGAGAGGGCGGCCAGCAGCGAGACCAGCGATCGCACCGGTCGAGCCGAACGGATAGAGTTAGCTTGATCAGTCATGAGCCTGAATACCTCACAAGACAACAGAGACAGCAGAGCTGGAAGCAACTGACTTCCCAAAAGCCAAGGCCCTCTGCCGCAGCATCGAAAACATGCTCACCAGACCGTTGCTCCTGGAAGGGCTAAGGCTGAAATTGAGGCCCATCTCCCGCACAAACTCTGGGGAAACCCCCAAAATCTCTTCCGGCGCTAGGCCACTTAGCCCCTCCACCACAATGGCCACGAAACCCTTGACCAACTGAGCATCGGCATCCCCTTGGATGTAGACCTTGCCCTCCCTAAACTCGGTGGCCAGCCACACCCGCGAAGCGCAACCTCTGACTAGGTTCTCCTCCTTCCTCTCCGCTTCGGGAAAGGGTGGCAGGCGCTTGGCATAGGCTAGGAGAAGCTCATACTTCTGCCGCGAGGTCTTGGCCTTCTGGAAGCGATTGACAATTTTTTGCTGCAGAGCTGCGGGCATCCCTCAGCTTGTCTAGAGTGAGAATGATAATCAAACTCATCATAACACCCCCACTCAGCGAAGGCGCAGGGGCACCTGCAAACTTTTGGGACTGTCGTTACCGCACCGAGCGATAGCCGCCGCTCACCCCACGAGGTGAGAGGATCAGTTGCCAGAGCTGGCTGGCCCGGGCCTTGAAGCTACCGGCACTCATCAGGAGATAGAGCCGCCACATGCGGCGAAAGCGCTCATCGTAGCGGTCGGCTAATTTTGGCCATGCCTGCTCGAAATTGGCGTGCCAGGCTTTTAAGGTGGCCACGTAATTGATCCCAAAATTGTGCCAGTCTTCCAGCACAAATAAGCCCTCAAAGGCTGCAGTAATCAGATGAGGCGAGGGCAGCATCGAGTTGGGGAAAATGTAGCGCTCAATCCAGGGATCCCGCCCCTGGTAGGCCACGTTGCTGCCGATGGTGTGCAGAAGAAACAAGCCATTGTCGTTCAACAAGCGGCGGGCTACCTGCATAAACGTTCGGTAGTTTCGGTAGCCAACATGTTCAAACATGCCGACAGAAAGGATGCGATCAAACTTTCCCTGGGTCTGGCGATAGTCTTCTAACCGAATCTCGACCGGCAGGCCGCGGCAGCGTTCGCTGGCCAGTTTGGCTTGCTCTTTGGAAACAGTAATCCCCACAACCTGCACCCCGTAGCGTTCGGCCAGGTACTGGGCTGTGCCGCCCCAGCCACAGCCGATGTCGAGCACCCGCATGCCGGGTTGGAGTTCCAGCTTGCGGGCAATGAGGTCAAGCTTAGCTTCTTGGGCTTCATCCAGAGTTTGCGCGCCCCTATCCCAATAGGCACAGCTGTAGATCATGCGGCGATCCAGCATGGCCTCATAGAGATCGTTGCCAATGTCGTAGTGGCGCTGGCCAATGACAAATGCCCCCTTGCCCCGCTGGCGGTTGATGAGGCGACTGTCCAGCCCAAGCAAGGGCTGAGTTAGCCAACCCACCTGCTGCGGTGCCTGGGCAGTTAGGAGACGACAAACTAACTCATCAATGGCCTCGCAATCCCACCAGCCCTCCATGTAGGCCTCGCCAAAGCCCAGGGATCCATAGAGCAGGCAGCGCAGGTAGAGCCGCTCGTCGTGAACTTGAATATCCCAGGGCTGTGAGCCATTGAGGGTTATACCGGCAGCATCCAGAACTCGAAGCGCATACTGACGCGCCAGCCAGCGCAAGCTGTTGAGTCCTTTCCCCATCCCTAGGGAGCCCTCACTACAGGGAAACTGACTCAACAAATACACCCCAAGGTGGCAAGGGATCCAACAAGTTTCCAATTTCTAGGGATCCCCCCGAAGGGGGAACACGACAACCCATGGGAAGACGATTCTTCCTGGATGGATGAGTTTCCAATTTCTAGGGATCCCCCCGAAGGGGGAACCCTCTATCCGACTGAGGTGTACCACTACCGGCATCCAGACCCGTTTCCAATTTCTAGGGATCCCCCCGAAGGGGGAACTGCTTACCGGGCTGCCGTACGGCAGCAACGGGAGCAAGGTTTCCAATTTCTAGGGATCCCCCCGAAGGGGGAACTGCCGTTGATGAAGACGGCTACGTCGTATGGATTCAAACGTTTCCAATTTCTAGGGATCCCCCCGAAGGGGGAACGGCAGCCTCCCCACCCAAAGGTTCCGCTGGGTTTATGTTTCCAATTTCTAGGGATCCCCCCGAAGGGGGAACTAGAAGGGAGGTTTAGTCATGAACGTGTTTAAGTTTGCCGGAAGTTTCCAATTTCTAGGGATCCCCCCGAAGGGGGAACGCGTGTCGAATATACGGGTTCTTGACAGGGGGTTTAGAGTTTCCAATTTCTAGGGATCCCCCCGAAGGGGGAACACTAGCCAATAAGGCTTGACCACCTGTCGGGCTAACCCGAATTGGGTAGTTTCCAATTTCTAGGGATCCCCCCGAAGGGGGAACGCGGGCCTGCTCCGCAAATTTGAAAAACAGCAGGAAGTGTTTCCAATTTCTAGGGATCCCCCCGAAGGGGGAACATAAAGAGCGGGTACTGGTTCAGATTAACAACTACCCGCGTTTCCAATTTCTAGGGATCCCCCCGAAGGGGGAACAGCAACAGCCTGCGTGAGGCTAACGAGATACTGTACACGTTTCCAATTTCTAGGGATCCCCCCGAAGGGGGAACGCCCTACCCCTATAACACAACTTTTCCTCAACAATCGTTTCCAATTTCTAGGGATCCCCCCGAAGGGGGAACCAGTTGGAGAGTACAATTGATGCGCTGAGTAATTCAGTGCAGTTTCCAATTTCTAGGGATCCCCCCGAAGGGGGAACTTTCTATAAATACATCTCCTTCCCTTAAAGTCCAATAGAGTTTCCAATTTCTAGGGATCCCCCCGAAGGGGGAACTCTCGGTGAGGTTGACCTCTCCTTACCTAGGAGAGAAGTTTCCAATTTCTAGGGATCCCCCCGAAGGGGGAACTCCGCGGTCAATGGTGACTACATTGTGGCCATTCCTGTTTCCAATTTCTAGGGATCCCCCCGAAGGGGGAACTA
This sequence comes from Synechococcus sp. R60.1, assembly GCF_047461835.1. Taxonomy (NCBI): domain Bacteria; kingdom Bacillati; phylum Cyanobacteriota; class Cyanophyceae; order Synechococcales; family Synechococcaceae; genus Synechococcus; species Synechococcus sp. R60.1. The sequence goes on from NZ_JANSIA010000031.1 coordinate 6,759, forward strand.
CTCCGAGCAATACTTTATGACGGTATGCCGGTACCGCGGTTATTGGCTGTTTCCAATTTCTAGGGATCCCCCCGAAGGGGGAACGCACTCGGCTATCAGTTGAAGGCTTATCTACTGCCTAAAGTTGTTTCCAATTTCTAGGGATCCCCCCGAAGGGGGAACGACTTGTTTCTCACTGCCTAAGGAGGTTTCAATGGCGTTTCCAATTTCTAGGGATCCCCCCGAAGGGGGAACACTGCCCAACCACCCGTTGTCATCGATGAGAAAGTCTACTGGTTTCCAATTTCTAGGGATCCCCCCGAAGGGGGAACCTCCACTGGTTTGGGCTTCCCACAGTTGGGGTTGGTCGTTTCCAATTTCTAGGGATCCCCCCGAAGGGGGAACTTTATATTCCCCTCCCCAGGTGGCCAAATACTACTACAGTTTCCAATTTCTAGGGATCCCCCCGAAGGGGGAACACTCCAATTCCATTTGCTCCGAAGCCCATTGATATAAATCTTGTTTCCAATTTCTAGGGATCCCCCCGAAGGGGGAACTGGTAGAGTAGAGCGGTATTACATGCTGCTCAAGTAGTTTCCAATTTCTAGGGATCCCCCCGAAGGGGGAACTGCCGTTGATAACACCAGTAGTACTGTTTATTGTCAAAGACACGTTTCCAATTTCTAGGGATCCCCCCGAAGGGGGAACGAAGGTACAGTGTTTTAGGTACAGGCGTTTATCGCCAGTTTCCAATTTCTAGGGATCCCCCCGAAGGGGGAACTGAAATACCTGGGTGTTCGAGGGGGAGGTTATTGCTGTTTCCAATTTCTAGGGATCCCCCCGAAGGGGGAACACCACAAGACTATACCTATGCGGATATAAAGAAGCTGTTTCCAATTTCTAGGGATCCCCCCGAAGGGGGAACATCTTGAGACTCAACATCTCTTGAAGAGAGATCGAGTTTCCAATTTCTAGGGATCCCCCCGAAGGGGGAACAATAGCCATAGGTCGCTGGACGATTCTCGGCAGCTTGTTTCCAATTTCTAGGGATCCCCCCGAAGGGGGAACTCCAATCAAGAACGGGATGAAGTTGTCTCCCGAGCAAGTGGGTTTCCAATTTCTAGGGATCCCCCCGAAGGGGGAACCACCGCTGCCCTTACCAGACTTAGATACACAGCAAGTTGGTTTCCAATTTCTAGGGATCCCCCCGAAGGGGGAACCTTCATTAAATATCCGCCGTCATGGGCGGTAGCTGGCTGCACGTTGTTTCCAATTTCTAGGGATCCCCCCGAAGGGGGAACATTCTAAATACGAGGAGGTTCGTATGATTAAATTAATCCTCGTCGTTTCCAATTTCTAGGGATCCCCCCGAAGGGGGAACTCCTCCTAAGGCAGTGAGAAACTGAGTCTGCCTCTAAGTTTCCAATTTCTAGGGATCCCCCCGAAGGGGGAACGTGTCAAAGAGCTCATTTTCCTGAAGGGAACACTGAGGTTTCCAATTTCTAGGGATCCCCCCGAAGGGGGAACTTCATGAAACGCTGCTCAGACTGAGAAGACCAGCGGCTGGTTTCCAATTTCTAGGGATCCCCCCGAAGGGGGAACTTCTACAAAGGACGTTGGATGGTGCTGCAGGAGGGGTGTTTCCAATTTCTAGGGATCCCCCCGAAGGGGGAACTGCTCGGTGGAGAGATCCACGAGCAGTTTCGTGGTACCATTTCAGTTTCCAATTTCTAGGGATCCCCCCGAAGGGGGAACTCACGTACAAAACGACGCTTACTCGAATAGATAACACGAACGTTTCCAATTTCTAGGGATCCCCCCGAAGGGGGAACTCGAGAAGGCAGAAGCCATGCGTAAGCAGGCAGAAGCGTTTCCAATTTCTAGGGATCCCCCCGAAGGGGGAACTGCTTCGTCCACAATGACATCGAAGAATTCTTCGATGGTTTCCAATTTCTAGGGATCCCCCCGAAGGGGGAACTATACCGAGCTCGGGAGGTCCCGCATGAGCAAGACACGTTTCCAATTTCTAGGGATCCCCCCGAAGGGGGAACTCCACCCCTATTAAACCCAAGCAGGGCAAGGAATGCAAGACCCATTTGCGAGGGATCCGGAAAAAAGTCGGCAAAAAGAGTTTTGGCGAGGGGGTTTTGGGGCCGGAAAGCCTTGTGGCGCAAGGCGTCGAGGGATCGAACGAAAGAATCGGCCTTTGCGGCTTTTGGCGGATCGCTCGCGGAGGCGTTGATACCGTTTTGGTGTTCTTTTGGAAACATCGAGATCCAGACAAGGGCAGTAGGGCCCTGAGTCCACTGATGAGCCAACCTCAGCCAATCTAGCCGCGCAGGCGACCGGAGCGCAGGATGCTGATGACGAGCCACAGCCCCAACAGGCTGGCCGCGCCGAACAGGAGTTCGCTCAGCCCAAAGACCTGAAACCGCTGCGTCTGAGCCGAGATGATGGCAGCTCCGACGATCAGAGAGCCGACCACAATGCTGTAGGAAAGGCGGTTGGCCGACTGATCCAGGCTGCTGCGGATCCCGTCCAGCTCTTGGATGGTCAAGTTCCAGCGCTGGGTTTCCGAGGTGATGCGGCTGAGCAGCAGCTCCATCTGGCGCGGCGATTGCAGAGAGAGATTTTTCAAATCCAAAGCCGTGCGCAGCAGCGAAGGCAGAGGGGCCTCCCCCAGCAATTGCGCCCGAAACACATCCGCCATCAGGGGGCGAAGCTGCTCCGGCAGGTTGTAGTCGGGGGTGAGCTGGCGGGCGATCCCTTCCAAATTGGCCAGCGCCTTGGCACAGAGGCCCAAATTGCCGGGAATGCGGATCTGGTTGCGCCGGGCCGCCTGCAGGATCTCAGAAAAGAGCTGGCTGAAGTTGAGCTCCGCAATGCTCAGGGTGTAGTACTGGCGCAGCAGACGCTCGTAGTCGCTTTGGAGCTGGGCCAAGCTGACAGTCTGATCCCGCGAGCGGGCCGTGGATCTTTCCGGCAGGGCCAACTCTAGGGTCAATTCGGCACAGCGCTGGGCATCGAGGCTGACAATGGCCAGCATCAGCTCCAGCAGAATCTGCTGCGTACGCGGATCCAGCCGCCCAATCATGCCGCAATCCAGCAGGGCTACGCGACCGGATCCCAAGTAAAAGAGGTTGCCGGGGTGGGGATCGGCGTGGAAATAGCCATCAATGCAGATCTGCTGGAAAAAAGCGCGGGTCAAGAGGCGGGCGATGTTTTCCGGGTCCGCGTCGCTGCGATCCGCCTCCAACAGGGGCCGGCCCTCGATCCACTCCAGCGTCAACACCTTTGGCGTAGTGAGAGGCCAATGGATGCGCGGCACCACCAGTTGGGCCGGATCAAACCAACGCCCCCTTTGCAACTGTTGGCGGAGCTGCTCGGTGTGGCGGGCTTCCTGGGTGAAGTCCAGCTCTGCTTGAATGGCCCGGCAGAACTCATCCGCCAAGGCCACCACATCTGCCAACCTGCCGAACTCCGTTTGCGCCACCAGCTCGGCAATGCCCCGGATTAGCCGCGTATCCCGCTCCACCACCGCCTCCAGCCCGGGCCGCTGGATCTTGAGGGCCACCCACTCGCCGCTGACCAGACAAGCCCGATGGACCTGGGCAATGGATCCCGCCGCAACCGACTCTGTGTCCAGGCTGCTGAACACCTGCTCCAACGGCTGCCGCAACTGCTGCCGCAGCAGGATTTCCACCGCATTCCAGGGAACAGGAGGTACGTCGGCCTGCAGAGTGCTGAGGGCCTCGATGTACTCTCGCGGCAACAGGTCCGGACGGGTGCTCAGCAGCTGGCCCAGCTTGACATAGACCGGCCCCAGATCCACCAAAATGTTGCGCAGCACCATTGGGGGGGGCAGTTGGGGTTCCCCAGCCTTGCCAAAAGAGAGCAAGCGGCGCATGTAGTCCCAACCGTGGCGCAAAACCACCTCCAGGATCTCGGCCTGACGCGCCCCACTCTGGGCCAGACGGGCAAACATCGCAGTCTCTCTCCCTGGAAGTCCAATGGCAGAGAAGCCCGATCCCTAGAAAAAGGGGATAGGGGCCACCCTACGGGTTCCATCCCAGCCGGTTTGCAGCCCCTCCCGCAACACCCGCAGCACCTCATCGGTATCGGCATTGGGCTGGGCAAAGGAGAAAACATGCTTGAAGCGCAGTTTGCCCTCCCGATCCACAACGAACTGGGCTGGCAGAGGCGCTCCCAAAGCTTGGCCAACCCCATAGAGGCGGAAGGTTTTGCACTCGGGATCCACCAGCAGCGGGTAAGGCAGCTGCAGGTCTGCTTGAATCTGCTGGCTTTGAACCGGATCGGTGCTGGTGACCATCAGCAGCTCCGCCCCCAGAGCTTGGATCTCCCTGTAGCGGGCTTTCAGCTCTTGGATGTGGGGGTAGCAAAAAGGGCAAAACAGTCTTTCGGTGAAGATACGAGTAAAAGCCAGAACCACCGGCTTTTGGCCGCGGTAGTCCGATAGCCGCACGGGATCCCCTTGCACGCGCGGCAGCTCAAAATCGGGGGCAATCTGGCCGATTTCCAGAGAAGTGTTGGCCGGTTGGGGGATGAAGTTGTCGGCAAAGCGACGGTTAAACAGTCCGCTGTTGCTGGTCATTGCAGTTTTTTACGTTTCTTTACTACTTGCCACCAGCCTAACCCAAAGCCTCGGCCACCGCCTTCAGCCGTCGGAGCTGGGCCCGCATATCCTGCTGGGTCGGCCCTGCTGCCAACAGGTAAAACCCTGCCGCCACCCAGGGACTGGGGATGCGGAAGTTGAAGCAATTGACTAGAAGGGTACCCCCCGGCTGGGGATGGCACTCCCAGCGGTCGGTTCCTTCAAAAAACCCCTCAAACTGCCACTGCACCAAGCCTTCTGCCCGCTCTGTAATCACGCAATCCAAGCTGGGGGATACAAACGGCAAGCGAAGGAAAAAGCGGTAGCGGCTGCCCAATTCCGCCAGAGGGGATCCCACCGCCTCACAGCCCAACAGCGGGTTGAGCCAGCGCTTCATCAACTCCAGGTCGGTGAGGCAGCGATCCACCTGGGCCACGCTGGCCGCAATCGGAATTGACTGGGTGTAGACAGGCATCCTCAGGGGGAAGTTGGGGGAGCGAGCTTGGCCGCAGAGAGGTCTTCTGCCGTGGCAGAGGGGGATACGGTGCTCAGCAAAATCAAGATATCGCGATATTCCACCTGATCCGGCCCGCGACGGGGGGATCCCACTTGCACCACCGCCTGTTGGAGAGGCTTTTTGGGGTGGGGGGGAGACTCGAAAACCAAGGTGCGGATCCCATTGGCCTGCTCGATGTCCGAGAGGATGTCCCAGCCCCGGCCCCACAGGGTGCGGCGGTAGTAGGCGGCAATGGCCTCCAGAGGCTGAGAGGTCTGCAAGATCAGGGAAGCAAGGCCCCCCTCTCGATCCCGAATCTGTCCCGAAGAGATGATGGAAGCGTTGGGCAACTGCAAGTGAGGGGGAAACTGAGGGGGAAGGGCGCGGGCATCTCCTAGGGAAGCCTCAAAGTGCGTGCCATCTTTGCCGATGTGACGCCGCACGGGATCCTGATCCACTTCTTGAGCAACCGGATCAGGCATCTTGCGGCAGGCCACGAGGGATCCCGCCAACAGCCCCAGGGTTAGCCGAGTAAGAATAGGCAAAGAACTTGGCCCCACTGACGTGAACCGCTCAAGACGGGGATTTTTTCTCATCCGTTGGCCAGGGATCCCTGACTGGTTATAGCGGATCCCGCCTTTGGATACAACCAATCTCCCTTTCTGGGCCAAGTTCCAGCTTTCTGGGCCAAGTTCCAGAGCAGCCATCATTCGTCGAGCCAGGGCTGACAACTGCACACCAGGTGGCGATCCCCGTAGGCGTTGTCGATGCGGCTGACGCTGGGCCAGAACTTGTGGGCCTTGACCCAAGGGAGCGGGTAGGCGGCCAGCGAGCGAGGATAGGGGCGATCCCAGTGGTCGGCAGCCACCACCTCGGCGGTGTGGGGGGCCAGCTTGAGGGGATTGCGCACCGGATCCATCTCGCCTCGCTCAATGGCGGCAATCTCCTGGCGGATGGCAATCATCGCCTCGCAGAAGCGATCCAGCTCCTCCAGAGATTCGCTCTCGGTGGGCTCCACCATCATTGTCCCCGGCACCGGCCAGGAGATGGTGGGGGCGTGGAAGCCATAGTCCATCAGGCGCTTGGCCACATCTTCCACCTCGATGCCGGCGCTTTTTTTCAGGGGGCGCAAATCCAAAATACACTCGTGGGCCACCCACCCCCCCGGCCCCTTGTAGAGCACTGGGTAGTAGGGATCCAGCCGCTTGGCGATGTAGTTGGCGTTGAGAATGGCCACCTGGCTGGCCAGGGTAAGGCCGGCGGATCCCATAAGGCGAATGTAGGCCCAGGAGATGGGCAAAATGCTGGCACTGCCCCACGGGGCAGCGCTGACGGGGCCGTTACAGCCGGGCAAAACAGGATGGCCAGGCAAATAGGGCACAAGGTGAGGGGCCACGGCAATGGGCCCTACCCCTGGCCCACCCCCCCCGTGGGGAATGCAGAAGGTCTTGTGCAGGTTGAGGTGGCAGACATCGGCCCCCAGCTCGGCAGGACGGCAGAGGCCCACCTGAGCGTTGAGGTTGGCCCCATCCATGTACACCTGTCCCCCCGCCTCGTGGATTATCTGGCAAATCTCGCGGATCCCTTCCTCAAACACACCGTGGGTAGAAGGGTAGGTGATCATCAAGGCGGCCAGCCGCTCCCCGTGCTGCTCCACCTTGGCCCGCAGATCCTCAATGTCGATATTGCCGGCTTCATCACAAGCTACGCTCACCACCTGCATCCCCGCCATCACGGCGCTGGCCGGGTTGGTTCCGTGGGCCGAGGTGGGGATCAAGCACACCTGCCGCCGGCTTTCCCCTCTGGCTTGGTGGTAGCGGCGGATAGCCAACAGGCCGGCATATTCCCCCTGAGATCCGGCATTGGGCTGCAGAGAAACTCCGGCAAAGCCGGTGATCTCCGCCAGCATCTTTTCCAACTGGGCAAAGAGGGCTTGGTAGCCGCGGGCCTGCTCCAGGGGCACAAAAGGATGGAGCTGGGCAAACTCCGGCCAGGTGACCGGCATCATCTCCACCGTGGCGTTCAGCTTCATGGTGCAAGAGCCCAAGGGGATCATGGAATGGGTGAGAGCCAGATCCCGGCTTTGCAGGCGGTGGATATAGCGCAGCAGCTCAGTTTCCGAGTGGTAACGGTTAAAGACCGGATGGGTGAGGTAGGGGGTGGTGCGCAGGAGCTGGGGCGGCAGGCTCTGGCCCAAATCCGGCCCTGGGCTGTCGGGATCCCAAGCTGGCGGTAAGGACTCCGCTCCGCTGACGCGAACGGTTCCGGCGAAGATCTCCCACAGATCCCGCAGATCCTGAGCGGTGGTAGCCTCATCCAAGCTGATCCCCAGCGTCTGGTCATCGATCTGGCGGAGGTTGATCTGTCGCTGGGCAGCGCCGGCCTGGATCGCCTGCACCTGCTCTGGAGAAGCTACCTTGACCCAGAAGGTATCGAAGAAATGCTCGGGCCCCACCTCATAACCCAACTGGCAGATCCCAGTGGCCAAGTGATGGGCCTGGCGGTGGATGCGCTCGGCTATGTGTCGCAAGCCGCGGGGGCCGTGGTAGACGGCATACATAGAAGCCATCACCGCCAAAAGCACCTGGGCAGTGCAGATGTTGCTGGTGGCCTTGTCCCGCCGGATGTGCTGCTCGCGGGTCTGCAACGCCAAGCGCAGGGCTGGCTTGCCTTGAGCATCCTGAGAAATCCCCACCAGCCGTCCTGGCAGCAGCCGCTTGTGGGCCTCGCGGGTGGCGAAGTAAGCCGCATGGGGGCCGCCATAGCCCAAAGGCACGCCGAAGCGCTGGGTGGATCCCACCACGATGTCCGCTCCCCACTCTCCTGGGGGTTGCAATAGGGTTAAGCTGAGCAGGTCGGCAGCCACCGCCACCACCATCCCCTTCTGGTGAGCCTGCTCCACCAACTGCCGGTAGTCCCGGATTTCTCCAAAGGTGTTGGGATATTGCAACAGCAGCCCAAAGCCCTTCTCCGGGCAAAACTCCGCCAGATCCGTCACGCGCACCTGGATCCCCAAGGGCTCTGCCCGCGTCTGCACCACTGCAATCGTCTGGGGATGACAGCCCCGATCCACCCAGAAAACTGGGGATCCCCTGCCTGCCAAGGTGTAGGCAAGAGCCATGGCTTCGGCGGCTGCGGTGGCCTCGTCCAGCAGGGAAGCATTGGCGATCTCCATCCCCGTCAGGTCGATCACCATCGTCTGGAAGTTGAGCAGGGCTTCCAACCGTCCCTGGGCAATCTCAGCTTGGTAGGGGGTGTAGGGGGTGTACCAGGCAGGGTTTTCCAGGATGTTGCGCTGAATCACCGGTGGCGTCAGGGTGTTGGAATAGCCCATGCCCAAAAAGGAGCGCCACACCTGGTTCTGGGCCGCCATTGCCTTCAGTTCCGCCAACACCTGCTGCTCAGGGCAAGGGGATCCCAATTGCAAAGGCTGGCTGCTGCGAATGGCCGGCGGCACCGCTTTTTCCACCAGCTCCCGCAGCGAACTCAGCCCTAACGCTTGCAACATCTGCCCGATTTGCCGGGCATCCGGCCCAATGTGCCGCCTGAGAAAGAGTTCGGTCTGCTCCAGCAACCCCACATCGGGAGAAGGGGTGGGTTCTGGGATCCCTGTGGATGGATCCCGGCTTGGGGGGTCAAGTCGAGTCGAGTGGAGAAGGGCCAAGTCGGACATGGTGCGATAGCCGAGAAAGGGAGAGCAAGAAAGACTGTCTCCTGATCATAGTTGTTAAAAATTGTTTCTGTCGGGATCCAAATCCTGTCTTGGCCTTCGATTCGGGGTAGAGGGGATGAGACACTAGATGGTCGGAGAATGCTAGCGACCTATACATACAGATGAGCCTTTTGGATTCTGCTTGGAGAAGTGATGCTATGCGTTGGCTGCTGTCCATCTTGGTTCGTATCTTGTTGGTGCTCTGTCTGTGCCTTACTCCCTTGGGGATCCCTGTTGTGGCCAGGGCCGCAGAGCTTCCCCCGGTAAAGCACTTGGACACTCCGATTGACGTGAACAACACCATCTTGCGCAACTACCGCCAACTGCCCGGCTTCTATCCCACCCTAGCTCGCATCCTGGTGAAAAATGCCCCCTACAAGAGCCTGGAAGACATGTTGCAGATCTCAGGCCTGACAGAGCAGCAAAAGGCCCTGATCAAAGCCAACGCCGAGAACTTCGTGTTTGGCGAGTATCAGGAAGGGGCTAACCAACTGGAAAACCGCATCAACCAAGGGTACTACGGCTGATCTCGGCAGAGGGGCCATCGGGAGAATCGGCTTTTGTAGGAAAGGGATCCTGTGGCCTACGATAACGTCTGCAAGTACTTGGTGGAATGGTTCCCCGAGTCTTTTGTCCGGTGGCTACTGGGATCCCCTGTTTCCTTGGCTCAGCTACAGCCGACGGAGCTGTCCACCGAGCCCATCCGAGCGGACTCTCTTATCCTGCTGCGGGCCCAAAACTTAATTTTGCATCTGGAGTTTCAAACCGACCCGGATCCCGACATTCCCTTGCGCATGGCCGACTACTGCCTGCGCCTGTTCCGTCGCTATCCCGACCAGGAGGTGCGGCAGATTGTCATCTACCTAAGAAAAACCCAGTCAGAACGGGTGTACCAGACTTCTTTTCAACGGGGATCCCTGTCCCATCGCTTTGAGGTCTTGCGCCTGTGGGAACAAGATCCAGAGGTGCTATCCCGATACCCAGGCCTCTTGCCCTTGGCGGTACTGGCAGAGCCGGACAATCCAGAACCCCGTCTGCGGCAGGTGGCCAGAGCCATAGCTGAGATGGAGGATCCCAAGCTGCGGCAGGAGTTGAAAGCGGCCACTGCCGTCTTAGCAGGATTAACATGGACGCCAGAGGAAATCAGCAGGGTTCTGGGAGGTTTGGCTGTGCGGGAATCGACCATCTATCAGATGTGGCGAGCAGAAGCCCTCAAAGAAGGGCGAGAGGAGGGCCTGAAACAAGGCCTAGAGCAAGGTCTGCAACAAGGTCTGCAACAAGGTCTGCAACAAGAGGCTGCTCGACTGACCTTGAGTCAACTGCAGCGCAAGCTGGGGCCCCTGCCGGAAGACCTCTCTGAGACCATCCGCCGCCTGCCCACCGAGCAATTGGAGGGGTTGGCAGAGGCTCTGCTGGACTTTCAGACGCTGGCCGACCTGACCCAGTGGCTAGAGGAGCTGGCATCTGCCTAGGTTTTGCTGTCACGGCCTTTTCCCAATTTTTGTCGGCATCTCTCTCCTGGGAGGAGCTCTGCTATGGTGGCGGTCTGGATTCCCAGAGAAAGCAGTAGATTGAACTGAGTTCTCGATAAACCGGGCTGAATGCAACCCAACCTTGACCTCAGCAGGATCCCAGCGCGACTTTCCTGAGCGAGCCGGTTCTATGCAAGGGCCTCGGGTTTTGATCTGCGGCTACCATGGCTACGGCAATGCTGGCGACGAAGCCCTGTTGCTGGCTCTCTTACGACAGCTAGAGCAGTTGCCCGACCCTGTGCAGCCGGTGGTGCTCTCCCGTCGCCCTGCCGAAACGGCTGCCACCTATGGGGTGCTGGCCTATCCGCGCTTCAACAGTTTGGCTTTACGGCGCTGTCTCCAGGAGGCCCAGGCTTTCATCTGGGGTGGAGGTGGCCTGCTGCAGGATCGCACCAGTTGGCGCAGCCCTCTCTACTACCTGGGGGTGATGGGCCTAGCCCAGCGCTGGGGACTGAAGACCCTTGCCTGGGCCCAGGGGATCGGGCCGCTGCAGCGGGGGTGGATTCGCGCACTGGCCCGCCGGTCTCTGGCAGGTTGCACGGCCATCAGTGTGCGGGATGGGGTTGCCTCCCAATGGCTGCAAGAGTGGGGGATCCCTCACCAGGTGGCTCCGGATCCCGTCTGGAGTTTGCCGTCCAAAACCTTGCCGGAATGGGAAACGTGGCCTCAGCCCCGCATTGCTGTGGTCTTGCGTCCGCATCCGCAACTGACTGGAGCCTGTCTAGAAGCTTTGAGCCAGGGTTTACAGCGTCTCCAGGCTTCCACGGGGGCATACCTTCTCTTCGTGCCCTTTCAGCTGGCTCCTCCCGGATCCCCTGACCTTGGGCCAGACTACCACTTGGCTCAGCAGCTTCAGCAGCGCCTACCCCACCGTAGCCAAGTGCTGGAAATTCGGGATCCCTGTCTATTGAAAGGAGTCTTTCGGGGTGTCAGGCTGGCGATCACCATGCGCTACCACGGATTGGTGATGGCGGCGGCAGAGGGCTGCGCCTGTTTTGGTCTCAGCTACGATCCCAAGGTGAAAACGCTGCTCCAGGAATTGGGCATGCCTGGCTGGGATCTGCAGGAGATGCCCACCGATCCTGAAGCCTTACACCAAGCTTGGCTGGCCTGCTACTCAGAGGGCCTAGCTCTCAGCCCTGCCCAAGCTGACCTGTGGGCGAGGCAATCGGCTCAGCACGCTCAGTTGTTGAGACAGCACCTGAAGTGGGGTTGATGGGGTTGCCTGGAGAAGTTGCTGCCAGGGCGAATTCCGGTAGCGGTTCTTCTGGAGAGCCGCTTTACCCCAAAAGTAGGGAGGCACGGTGTCCCCGAACCAAAGCGCTGCGTGCATCCGCTTGAGGAGGCCCCCAATTCATTGAGGGGAGGACGTCACCTGAGAGGGTTTTGGGGGAGAAACTCCCGATCCAGGGGCAGGGGGGCGACAGGTTGGGTGAGGGTAAATTGGCCGCTTTCTATCCACTGCTTGAGGATTTCGGCAATTTGTATGGAGCGGCGCAAGCTGGCCAGAGGGGCAGTGCGAACCTTGCGGCCATTGAGGGTGATCTGGCCAGATTTGAGTTGGGCATAGCTCACTAAGCCAAAGGTGGGCCGCACCCGGCGGGGAATGGAAAAGTCAATCACGGGGGCAACCAACTCCTCATCCCGAATGGCAATGGCCTCCAAATCCGCAGGAGCGAGGATGGGGATGGGGATCCCGACCCCCAACATCAAGCTGGGGCCGTAGTTGCGGAAGTAGCAGCCCCTCACCCATTCCGCCTGCATTTGCTTGGCATCCCCAATCAGGGCTAGAGTGGCCGCCGGGCCGATGGGAGTTTGGTTGGGCAATCGCTTTTGCAGCGGAAAGTGTTGGGTGCCCTCCCAGGCGACGTAGCCGATGCCGCCTCCCAAAAAGATGCGGCTGCCGATCCCCACCCGGCGCAACAGGGGATCGTTCAACAAGGGGGATAGCTCTCCCGGGTTGGAATAGACGGCATTGCCCAGATGCGGTTCCAACAGACCCAAGTAGGTGTACAAAGGCCGATCCCCGCCGTTCACCCCGACGATGAAGTTTTGGTAGGCATTGCGGGGGTTGAACAGGTAAAACTGGTTGAGCTGATCCCGAGTCAGGGTGGTCTCGTAGTCGGCGCGGGGGTAACAATCGGTCACTTGGCCGATGGCCCGCAAATGGACGCGCTTGCCCGCCACTAGGTCGGCAATGACATGGCCGCCCCCATAGGCTTGATCCGCTTGCTCGCTGGGTTGGGCTGCCCCCAGGTAAAGATCCACCGCGCCAAATCCGGCATAGGCCGGTACCCCGTTCAGCCAAGCTTGGCGAATCTTGATGGGCGGATCCGTATGGCCCAGGTTCACAATGGCTCCTGAAGACTCCATTGGCTCAAAGGTGCCGGTGGTGATCACATCCACCTGCTCAAAGGCTTCCTGGATCCCCAAGGTGGCCAGCTTGGCTTTGGCTTCCAGGGCCGTCCACACCCGCACCTGGCCTTTGGCAATGCGTTGGTTAATCTGGTCTAGGGTTCTCTCCATGGGATGTAAAGATCGCAATGGTTGGTCGCGTTGGCGGTGTGGAGCACTAGGCAGTCTTGATCGCTTGATCGTCGAGGGATCCGCTCCCATCTTGAATTCTCTCGTGAGGCAGCTCTTGGGACTGGCTCAATGAATAGCTTAAATGGACGGGGATCTGGGCCGGTGGGGCTTAAGGGGATCCGGCAGTATGGGCCGCTTTTGCCGGCGTTGGGGTTGGTGGGCCTGCTCTACGGCGGGGGGCTGCTGCTGGCTCTGGCCCAGAGTGTGGGCCTCTACGGCCTGGGCGAGAGGGGGTTTACCCTGCAGGGGTATGGGGAGCTGCTGCGGGATGCGGAAGTCGGGGGATCCCTGTTGCTCAGCCTCAGAATCGCTCTGTTGGCAACGGGGTTGGCGCTGCTTTTGGGGCTGGGGCTGGCGCTGCTGTTGCGGGGGGTGGGGGGGTGGGCCATCTGGCTTGGCCAGTTGACGCTGCCGATTCCTCATTTGGTGGGGGTGGCGGGGATGCTGCTGCTGCTGGGGCCCAGCGGTTGGCTGGCGCGGCTGGCCTTCCAACTGGGCTGGATTGCCTCGGATCAGGATTTTCCCTTGTGGGTGAACGACCGCGGCTATGTGGGGGTGTTGCTCTATTGGCTTTGGAAGGAGATCCCGTTTGCCGCTCTGGTGGCGCTGACGCTGCTGCGCGGGATGGGATCCGAGCTGGAGCAACAGGCTCGGCTGCTGGGGGCTTCTGCCGCCCAGACGTTTTGGTATGTAACGCTGCCCTTGCTGAGGCCGGGGCTGCTGGCCACCGGGATTCTCATCTTCGGCTTTGTCTTCAGCGCCTTTGAGGTTCCCTTGCTCTTGGGGCCCACCTACCCGCGCACCTTGCCCGTTTTGATCTATCAGCGCTTCACCCACATCAACCTGGAGCAGCGGCAGCAGGCGGTGGCGCTGGGGATCATCCTGCTGGCTGTCTCGGCAGCGGTGGTCAGCCTAATCGGAGGGCTGTTTGCAGCCAGAGTATCCTTTCTGCAGCTGCCGTTTGGCTCAGCGGGACGGAGTCCTTGGAGAAAGCCGTGAAAGGACGCAGATGGATTGGGGGATCCCTGCTCCGCCTTGGGGTGGCCGGAGTGGCCCTCCTTTGGGCTTTGCCCTTTGGGGTGCTGGCCCTTTGGGCCTTCACGCGGGCCTGGTATTTTCCCGATGCCCTGCCCCGGGCATGGAGCATAGCCGGTTGGCAGCAACTGCTGAGCTGGGGATCCCAGTTCCGGGCAGCCTTCGGCCAGAGCTTGCAAATTGCCCTGTTTACCACCCTGCTGGCCTTGGGGGTGGGGATCCCGGCAGGGCGAGTTTTGGGCACCCGTCCCGTGCCTGCCTGGCTGCGCCTGCTGCTGCTATTGCCCATCATCACCTCTCCCTTGGCCGTATTGATGGGCATCCAAGGGGTGCTGATTCGCCTGCGGCTGGACAGTACCCTGCTGGCGGTGGTTTTGGTGCATCTGATCCCCACCATTCCTTACATGGCTCTGGTGATGGGCAGTGTGTTCGCCCGTTTCGACCGCGGCTACGAGGCGCAGGCCCGCTGTTTGGGGGCGGATCCCTGGCAAGTGTGGTGGCAGGTGACGTTGCCCCTCATTGCCCCTGGGGCAGCCATTGGGGCGGTATTTGCCTTTTTGATCTCTTGGAACGAATTTTTGCTCACCTTCTTTGTCGGCGGTGGGCGGGTTCTCACGCTGCCAATGCTGCTCTACAGCCTTTTGCAAGGGGGAAACAATACCCTGGTGGCTGCAGTGGCCTTCCTGTCGCTGCTGCCGGGGTGGTTGGCCTTGCTGGGGGCCAGCGTCTGTTTGGGGCAGGCCATCGGGCTACCCCCCACAGAGGTTCAAGAGGGGGAGAGCTAATATCCCTTCAGGGCCAGGTTGGGCCGTTGCAGAGCAGCTCCCACCCGTTGAACCTGAGTTTTGAAGCTGCCATCTCGCTCCAACCATATCTGCCTCAGGGCAGGGGGAATTACCTCCAGGCCAAACTGGGGGCTCTTGGGACGAAATTGCACACAGGTTGAGGGACAAGCCAGGTAATCAACCCCCTCCCGCCGGCGGTGCAGGTCTTGGTGAATATGGCCGAATACAACGAGGCGGATGTGGTCGAACTCGTCCAGAACCCCAAACAACCGCTCCGGCTGCTGCAGGGCACTTTGATCCAGCCAGGCAGAATCCACCGAAAAAGGGGGATGGTGCAGGGCCAACAAAACATGGTGTTGGACGGCTTTGCTCCGCTGCAATTCTTGTTTCAGCCACAGCAGCGTGCGATCCGTCAGGTAACCGCTGTCTTTGCCGGGCACGAGGGAGTTCAATAAAATAAAACTCCAATTTTCCCGGCTGAAGCTCTTGTCCCCGAATAGCCGCTCGGCGTGGAGCTCTTGGTTCATGTTGTGCAGGCGATCGTGGTTGCCTGCCAACCAGTAAGTATCGATGGGGAGAGCCTGCAAATGGGCTCTCAAACGGGCGTAAGATGCTGCGCTACCATCTTGAGAGAGATCTCCGGTAAGCAGCAGCAGATCCGGCAAGGGATCCAGAGCGGCAATGGCCTTTTGCACCTGCAGGAAAGAGGCTTCCGTGTCCACCCCCAGCAGCCGGTGATGGGGCTTGGCAAACAGATGCAGGTCGCTGATCTGAACCACGTATACGGTCATAGAGCAGGCCCAAGAGGGTGGGATCCCATCTCCGCAGGTTCAAAATACTACCATTCTAGCACCAGATGGCCCGGCTGGAACCCGTAGGTAGGGTTATTTCGATTCAGGCTAGGACACTGCACCCACACCCAAAACGTTGGTCGCGTCTTCGCGTCAGCGTTGCGGAGCAATAATCCCCAGAACCACAAGGCTTTTCTCAGTAGCCCAGGCGTCTCACCCCAACCTAAAATGACCATAACTCAGCCCTAAAGGGCTCAACCTTAACCTACCCAAGTCCGTCAACCCGGTTCAATCACTTGAGAAAATCCTCTCAGGAAAAGCTTTAGGAAACATTCAGAGATCGGCCCACGTTCCTAAAGGCAGCTTGCACCTGAGGCCAGCGGGATTCCTGGGTAGAGGCTGTCAGCGTGTAGAGGCGATGGTGCCGAACGGTTACCGTCACCACCTCATGACGAAGCTGGGATCCCATATCGGTTTGGTATTCCAGCAGGTAATAGGGGTGCTCCTGCCGCTCAAAGGCTTCGGCAGCCAACAGCTTGGCCGAGCGACCGGATCCCTCAGGGGCTATGATCTTCTCCGCCACCAACTGCCCCACCTCAGCCGGGCTGCCCAGATCGGCAATCGTCTCCCCTTTGTCAAATGGGGCGATCATCAAGCTGACGTTCTCGGTCTCGTACACCAGGTCGCGCAGGAGTACCACCGGCCCTTTCCCCGGCCCAAGATTGACCGCCACCATGCCGTTGGGGTAAGCAAAAGCAAAGGCTCCGCTGGGATCCCTGTAGGCCCGCAGGTTAGAGCCCGCGGAACAGGCACAAACCACCAAGCTGAGGCAAACACAGAGCAGCAACAACGCCCTAGACAGCCACGGGCTGGTTGCGTAAGTGGGCCACAGGCCTGATCGGGCAGAATGCCCGCCTCGTGCTGCTGACATTGCTGGGATCCTCTCCTCAGATGGGTTGCCTATTGTTCCTTTATCATCCTAGTACGAGCGCACTCCCTCTAGCCCGTTGACCGTCAATTCCCAACGGAAAACTCCCCCTGCAACTTAGCAGCGGGGTTGCCGACGTGGGTTGAAAAGCGAGGGATCCCCAAGCTTGGAAGCAACTGCCGCTATTGGGGGAGCCGCTTCTCGAAATCCAGATCCGGTAGCGGCAGGTTGGCCTGGGCACCTCCTTGGCCGGTGAGCATTGCCAAGCGGCGGGAGATTTCATCGTCCATGGCCATTTCATCCAATTGGGCAGCAATCTGCTCGCTGCGATCTTCCGAGAGTTCGCTCATGGCTCGGGATTTGAGCTGGCGAGCCTGGATAGCATTCTTTGCCGCCTCAAATTGGGACTTGGCCGAGTCGATGTTGTAGGAATTGTTGACGCGGGTCATCTGCTCCAGAGCTTGGTTCACCTCGTTGATGTCTTTGAGGTTGCTCAGCTCGCTCTTGTAAGCGGCCAATCGCTCTTTCTCGCGGGCCAGCTTTTGCTTGGCGGCATTGACGTAGCGCTCGGCAGTTTCCACATTCTCCTTAAGGGGGCCGAGAATGGCCTCAATTTGCAGCGCTTGGGACATAGCCAGGCGGGCAGCCTCTTGATCGCCCCGTTGGGCGGCCAGGCGAGCCTTGTTCTCCAGGGCCTGGTACTCCCGCACCTTTTGCATGTACTTCTGCTCAGCCCGCTGATAGGCGGCTACTTGGGTGGCAACGGCTTCCGTGAGACGCTGAACCGTCTCCTGCATCGTGCGTAGGGATTCTTCCGCCACCATCACCGCCCCTGTGCCGCCTTTCTCCACCGGGATCCCCCACAGCCAGTTCCAAGTTCCGACGATGACGCTGCCGGCCCGTTGCCCAAAAATGCCGTAGATAATCTTGCGTGCGCCCATGGCCTGACCCTCCTGCTTGTGCGTGCCTCTACTGTATTTAACTTTCTCCCTGACTGGAAAGATCCCAGGGATCCGGCAAGTGGACAAATTCAAATCCCCGCTTCTTCAAAGTTGGGATCAACTGCCGCGTTACCTCAACCACTTGGGCTCCTCCTTGTACCCCATCGTGCAGCACGATTAAGGAGCCAGGCCGCACCTGGGCCAGCACCCGCTCCACTACCACCGATACCGGTGGGATCAGCCAATCCTCAGGCACCACGCTCCACATCACCGGACAAAAGCCCCAACGGCGCAAATCCGCAAGCGTCTGCGGCCAAAACAAGCCATTGGGCGGGCGCACAGCCCGATAATCGTCAGGGATCCCGCCACAGGCAGCCACCAGGGCAGCTTGGCTGCGCTTCAGGCTCTGATAAAGCTCTCCAGGGGCAAGCTCGGTAAAAGGGCGATGCTGCCAGCCGTGAAGGCCAATGCGGTGGCCTTGTTGGCGGATCTGACGGGCCAGGTGGGGCCAGCGCTGCACCCGTTCTCCCAACACAAAAAACGTGGCCGGCACCTGAAAATCCATCAAAACCTGCAACAAAGCAGGGGTGTACTCAGGGTGAGGGCCATCGTCAAAGGTCAGAGCCACCCGCTGGGTGTGGGGATCTGCCGGCAACTCCCACAGGCCGTCGGGAAAGAGGGTCTTGAGGCCCCAATGCAGGGGTGGGTAGAGAGATGGGGGCAGGATTTGCTGAGAAGAGAAGAGCATTGTGGCGGGCTGTATTTTGTCCAGAACCAGAGGCCAATGCTTTGGGTGATCAACTGGGTAACAAATTTAGGTATTGCCGATTGAGCCAACCAATTGAAAAAATGGGCATGAGCATTGTAGCCCGCAAAACGGAAATCAGGGTTGGCGGGCCCGTCGATGGGCTTTTGGATCTCGTCCTAGCCAGTTGTGATTACAGATTGTGCCTACAGATTGTGATTACAGAAGTTGCCATTGGGTGTCGGCAGCAGCCCGCCGCTCGAGTTCTTGAGACGGATGTGGGATCCCTTCTGCCCATAGCCCAGATCCGATAGGCTAGATTCACCCTCAAGGTATCAGCTGATGGCTTGGCAAACTCCAACACTGCTGCTGGTGGATGGTCACTCTCTGGCCTATCGCTCCTTCTACGCCTTTGCCTACAGCCGCGAGGGGGGGTTGCGCACTTCCACTGGGATCCCCACCAGCGTCAGCTTTGGCTTTTTGAAATCGCTGTTAGAAGTCTTGGACAAATACACCCCTACCCATGTAGCCGTTGCCTTTGATACACGGCAGCCCACTTTTCGCCACGAGGCCGACGAAACCTACAAATCAGGCCGCCCGGAAACGCCACCGGAGTTTATCGAAGATGTGGAGAACCTGAAGCAGGTGTTGACGGCACTACGCATCCCGATTTTGGTGGTGCCTGGTTTTGAAGCCGATGACATTTTGGGCACCCTCAGTAGGCTAGCCCCCCAAGATTACCGGGTGCAGATCTTAAGTGGCGATCAAGATCTGTTCCAGTTGATCGATACCGATGGAAGAGTTCGGGTTTTGCACCTCAACAGCAAAGATCGCATCAGCGAGTTTGGCCCCGAACAAGTGAAAGAAAAATTGGGCATCTGGCCTTGGCAGGTGGTGGATTATAAGGCCCTCTGTGGTGACCCTTCTGACAACATTCCCGGGGTGAAAGGGATCGGCCCCAAGCGAGCTGTGGAGCTGCTGGAGCGCTACGGCAGTTTGGATGAAATTTTCGACCACCTGGACGAGATCCAAGGAAAAGTCCAGCAATACCTCAAAGAAGGGATCCCGGCGGCCCATCACTCGCAATTTATGGCTCGAATCAAATGCGACGTTCCTCTTTCTCCCGACTGGGAGAGCATGAAATTAACCGGGTTTGATCAAGCAGAATTGCTGCCGCTGCTGGAAAAATTGGAGTTTCACAGCTTCATCGCCCAAGTGCGCAAAATACAAACGGCTTTGGGGGGGATCCCAACCGAGGCAGAGGTGGTTGGCGCTTTTAATCCCACCGGGGATCCCGCAAACGCTCCTGACGAAGCCCTGTGGTTTGATTTTGCCCTCGATCCCGTCCCTTCTCTGCCGGCGGTGCGCATCATCGATACGCCGGAGCAACTGGAGCTTTTGCGGCAAGAGCTGCTGGCCTGCCCAGGGATTGTAGCTTGGGATACTGAAACCACCAGTCTAGATCCACGGGATGCCCAATTGGTGGGGATCGGCTGTTGTTGGTCAGAGGGAGATATCGCCTACTTGCCCATCGGCCACCGCCAGGGATCCAATCTGGATTGGGAGCTGGTTAAACAAAGCCTGCAGCCCCTCTGGGAAGATCCCAACCGACCCAAAAGCCTACAGAACTGTAAGTATGATCTGAGCATTTTCCGCGCCCACGGGATCCGCCTGCAAGGGATCCGATTTGATCCCATGTTGGCCAGCTACGTTTTGGATCCAGAAGCCAGCCACAACTTGGCCGATTTGGCAGCCACCCATTTGAATTTGCCGACCACCAGCTACAAAAAGTTGCTGGGCAAGGAACAGTCCATTGCCGATATCCCGATTTCCAAAGTTGCAGAATACTGCGGAACTGATGCCTATTGTGCCTATCGTCTGGTGCCGATCCTCACCGAAAAGCTACAGAAAACCGATCCGCGCCTGTGGGATCTTTTTATTCAGGTCGAGCTGCCCTTGGCCCAAGTTCTGGAAGAAATGGAGTGGATCGGCATTCGCATTGATACCGAGTTTCTGAGGCAATTTTCCCAAGAGCTGGAACAAGAGCTGCAAAGTTTGGAGCAGAAAGCCTATGCCCAGGCCGGAGAAACCTTTAACCTCAATTCTCCCAAGCAACTGGGATCCCTGCTTTTTGAAAAGCTGAAATTGGACATTCGCAAAACCCGCAAAACGGCTACTGGCTATTCCACCGATGCCTCGGTTTTGGAAAAGCTAGAGGGGGATCATCCTCTCATCGAAACCATCGTGCAATACCGCACCTTGGCCAAGCTAAAATCGACCTATGTGGATGCTTTGCCCGCCTTGGTGAGAAGGGATACCGGCAGAGTCCACACCGACTTTAACCAAACCGTTACCGCCACCGGCAGGCTCAGCTCCTCCAACCCCAACCTGCAAAACATTCCCATTCGCACCGAGTTCAGTCGCCGGATTCGACAGGCTTTTATTCCCCAAGAGGGGTGGCTATTGGCGGCAGCAGATTACTCTCAAATTGAGCTGCGTATTTTGGCCCATCTCAGCCAAGAACCTGCCCTGGTGGAAGGTTTTCGCTCAGGAGAAGATGTGCACACCCTAACCGCCCGCCTGCTCCTGGAAAAACAAGAAATAACCAGCGAAGAACGTCGCCTGGCCAAGACGATTAACTATGGGGTGATCTACGGCATGGGGGCACAGCGCTTTGCCCGCACTGCGGGGGTTTCTCTATCCGAAGCCAAGCAATTTTTACAGCGATTTAACGAGCGCTACGCCGGCATTTTTACCTATCTGCGCTCCACTGAAGCCTTTGTGGAAAAGCATGGCTATGTAGAAACGATCTTGGGTCGCCGTCGCTATTTTCCCAATTTGTCTCGTCTGACAGGCCATCGCAAACAAGCCGAATTGCGGGCAGCTGTGAATGCCCCCATCCAGGGATCCGCCTCGGACATTATCAAAGTAGCAATGGTGCGCCTGCGGCAAAAGCTGCAGAACTTTCGTTCCCGCTTGCTCCTGCAAGTGCATGATGAGCTGGTGTTTGAGGTGGATCCCTCGGAATGGCAGGCCCTAAAACCGCTGATCCAAACAGAAATGGAAGGAGCGGTGCCCCTCTCCATACCGCTGGTTGTGGATATCCAAATCGGCCACAATTGGAAGGAAGCCAACTAGACCATGGGAGGCAGAAAACCCCAGGTTTGCAAGGAAAGGGATCCCGGCTCCGTGAAAATGTTAAGCTATGTAAAAGCGTTTGTTGTTTTCTTATGACTGTTGAGATTTACACCTGGCGTTTTTGTCCCTTCTGCATCCGGGCCAAGCAACTGCTGGATCGCAAAGGCGTGAAGTATATCGAGTACGCCATCGATGGAGACGAGGTGGCACGGGCGGAAATGGCCAAGCGGGCCAATGGTCGCCGTTCGGTGCCGCAGATTTTCATCAACAACCAGCACATCGGCGGCTGCGACGATCTTTATGCCCTTGAGTCCCGAGGCCAGTTGGATCGGCTCCTGCAACAGGTCAGCTAATCCCGTCTCCATTACTTCATAGCTTGCTTAACTTGGGCACGGGCCTGCTTCACCATGGCAATTAAGGTTTGATGGGCGTCCTCGGAGTCCCGCAGGGGGTGGTCGAAGCGGATCCGCAG
>NZ_JANSIA010000032.1:0-28423 GCF_047461835.1 Synechococcus sp. R60.1
TGTTTGGAAACAAACAGAATGCTATCGCTGCATAGTTGAACAGTGATGTTCAGCAGTGTTCAGCGTAAATGTATCAGGCGACGACAAGCCCAAGAGCAGTTTGGCCACCGCAAGCGAGTCTATGGATGTCAGCAGCGTAAGTCATTGGATAGGGGTGGGGGCTGTCGCCCTAGCCTCCATCCTTTGGGCTGAGATCGTGCGGGATGTGCGCCATTGGCTGGCCCACCGGTGGCCCTGGCTGATGCCCAAACACATCCTGCACCACCGCCTGTTCCGCCCCGACCTTAGCGTGGTGGATGCACAGCTGTACCGAGAATCCCAGTGGCACCACGACGTTCCCGAAGCGGCGACGATGATCCTGGCCGGGATCCCTTGGGTGGTGGTATTGGGCCAGGGATCCCTGCTGTACGGCCTGGCGGCAACGGTGGGCATTCTCTACTCGGCCAGTTTCTGGGTGGCTGGTATGCTGCGGGGTTGGGGGCTGGCCCTGCAGACGGATATCACCCACCAGCCGGGGCCTTTCCCCGTTCCTCCCAGCCAATGGCATGTCAACCGCGCCTACCACTGGCGGCACCACTTCGACGATACCAACGCCTATTTTTGCGGCACCCTGACTCTCGTAGATCGGCTCATGGGCACCAGTCTCTCCTTGAAAGGCAAGCGAGTAGCCGTCACCGGCGCCTCCGGCACCCTGGGCCGGGCCTTGCTCAAGCATTTTCACCAGCAGGGGGCCAAAGTCATCGCCCTCAGCTCCCATTCGGATTCGGTTCACATCGAAGTGGACGGCCAGATCCAGCCGGTGGAGACCGTTCGCTGGCAGGTGGGGCAAGAGGGATCCCTGGCAGAGCTGCTGGAGCGGGTGGATATCTTGGTGCTCAACCACGGCCTGAACGTCCACAGGCAACGGGATCCCGAGTCTGTCCGCCAGTCCTATGCCGTCAACACTTTCTCCAGTTGGCGCCTAATGGAGCTGTTCTTCCAGACGGTGCGCGGCAACCCTGAGATGGCCACCAAAGAGGTGTGGGTGAACACCTCAGAGGCTGAGGCTAGCCCTGCTTTCAGTCCCCTCTACGAGCTCTCCAAGCGGGCCCTAGGCGATCTGGTTACTCTGCGCCGTCTGGATGCCCCCTGTGTGGTGCGCAAGCTCATCCTCGGCCCCTTCAAGAGCCAGCTCAATCCCATTGGGGTTATGTCGGGAGATTGGGTGGCCGCTCAGATCTTGGCCCAGGCCAAACGAGACTGCCGCAACATCATCGTCACCATCAACCCCCTGACCTACTTGCTTTTCCCGCTCAAAGAGCTGGCTGTGAGCACTTATTTCCGCTTGTTTAGCCGTCGGTCTCCAAGGACTCCGTCCCGCGAGCGCGAACAGACAGGGATCCCTGCCCCCAACCCAGATCCTGCAGGTGGGGCCGAGTCCGGTGATTTGCCTTTGGTTTAGTTAAAAGGAACTAGATCCCAACCCGTTCCATAGCTCTATGGCATTGGGCGCAAAAGTGGAGTAAGACAAGAGCAGGTTCCTTGGCGTCAGCAGGGTGGGATCCCTTGCGCCAATGGGAACTTTTGGGGAGCGAGAGTGCCCTCCTTGGGTTTGCAGAAATACAGCAGTTCGATCCCTGGTGAGCGTTGGGTGTGAGGAGTAGGAGTGAGCGTGAACATGGTGCGACGGTGGGTGGGCGCAGTGCTCTGCGTGGTGGGTGGATCGTTGATGTCGGGGCTTTTGTCCGGCTGTGCCATCCCGATGCCTTCGGCATCTGCGGGAGTTTCTGAAGTCCAAGTGCGCTTGGTGCATGTGGCCCCCAATGCCCCTCGGATCGACTTGGAAGTGGGAGGGGTGAGAGCTGCTCGGGGCATAGCCTATGGCTCGGTGAGCGAGTACGTGCGCATACCGGCGGGCGAGTACGACATTGTTTTGTTTTCAACGCCTGAGAACCCTGGCCAGCCTGCGAGTTCTTTGGTTGCGGCCAGAACCGTAGCCAATCTCAGGGGCGGGGGAGTATTCTCGGTGGTTGCTGCCAACGAGCCGAATCGCATGACGGCCCTGGTGCTGGAAGACAACATCCATCCGCCCTTTGATCAAGCCCTGGTGCGGTTTGTCCACGCTGCCCCTGATGCGCCGGCCCTGCAATGGCAAGGGGAGCAAGGGCGGGTACTGCTGCCCCAGTTGGCGTTTGGACAAGTATCCACCTTTCAAGCTATGCGCCCCGGCTTTACCCAAATTCAGGTGGCCATAGCCCCTTCAGCCCCTGGGCCAGGTGTGCAGTCGGCTCCCAGCCGGAGCATTCCCTTGCAACGGTTTGACCTGCAGCTGGAGGCGGGGAAAGTCTATACCCTCTATGTAGCGGGATTGTTGCGCAGCAATCCGGCCCTAAGCCTGGTGCTGACAGAGGAAACTCGAGCTCGCAGGCTCCTATAGCCAAGGTGTTTCGGTCTCTCTTCTCCTTACACTGAGTTAAGGAATACCTCAGGGTGGGGGCAGATAGGGAATATGCTCTGTGGTGGAGCAGGCCAATGCCGTTGGCGTTCTCCGCTGCCAATATGATCTTACAAGGATCTCAGAATCCTAACATGCGGTGCGAAGCACTAGGGGATGCAGCCTGTGGATGCTTTGTTTCAAGTTGTGGTGCTGAATCAAACCCCAGATCCAGAACGGGTCATCTACCAGGCCATGCACCAGGATTACAGCCCTGATTTTGTCACCTCAGAAAGCCGGATCCCGGAAAAGTATGGAGAGGCCGTGGTGCGGCATTTGCTGGAGGGCAACCGTGGCCACTATGGGCCTCTAGAGCATCCTCAGATCACCTTTGGGGTGGGCTATTTTCCCCACGCCGTCATGCAACAGGCCCGTACTCATCGGGTGGGAATTTCTTTTGATGTTCAATCCTTCCGATATACAGGCCAGCAAATTGCCGATTTGGGCAAAAAGCTCTTGTTCGCGTCAGCGGTGCGGAGCACAACCGAGACTGCTGCTCCTGTTGGCGAGACCGGCTACGGTTGCGTCAGCGATCGCGTCAGCGGGCCGGAGGCCTATCGCGACAGCGGTGCGGAGCACATTGCGGAGCACAGTGGCGGGACGGAGTCCTCCTTGTCTTTGCAAGAGCTGGAAACTCTGTTTTACGTTCCTGCCAGCGTCAAAGAGGGCAAGGCCAAAACCCGCCAAGGCTTTAGGCCCATCTCCCCCGAAGCTTTGGATATCATTCTTGCGCAATATCGCAGCCAGGCCATTGCTTATTATCGCCTGGTAGAAGAGTGCGGATTGCCCTATGAAGATGCCCGTAACATCATTGGCTACGGGATCCGACAACACTTCGTGGTCTCTTTCAATTGCCGTAGTCTAATGCATTTTTTGGATTTACGAGCCAAAGAAGATGCTCAACGAGAAATTCAACATCTGTGTGAACTGATTTGGCCCCACTTTGAAGCGTGGTGTCCCCACGTGGCGGCCTGGTATCGTAAGCATCGCTGGGGAAAGGCTCGATTATCCCCCTAAACTTAGTTTAGATAGATATGCTCTGCTAACCCCTTCTGCGGCTAATCCTGTTTTTGATCTTTTGTTGGGTTACGGGTATGGATCCCGAAGCTTATGAGCAAATGGCAGGCTTGGAAGACCGGCATTGGTGGTTTTTGGGTCGCCGTCACATTCTGAGTCGGGTTATTGGATCCCTGTCGCTTCCCCCCTCTGCTTATATTTTGGAAGCTGGCTGTGGTAGCGGCGGCAACCTGGAGATGTTGTCCAGATTTGGCAAAGTTTGGGCTATGGAAAAGAGTGAAATTGCACTGCCGCTGGCCCAAGCTCGCGGTATTGGGATCGTGGCAGAGGGGGAGTTGCCAAACCGGATCCCCTTTGGTTCTCAACGATTTGATTTGATTGCTTTGCTGGATGTGCTGGAGCATCTGGAGAATGACAAAGAAGCTCTCCTAGCCCTCAGTCAAAGGTTAACCCCATCTGGCTACTTAGTTGTAACTGTTCCGGCTTATCCGTGGCTGTGGAGTTTACATGATGAGCTTAATCATCACAAGAGACGATATACCCGCGGGCAACTTTTGTCGTTGCTTAAAAGCTCAGGTCTAGAAGTTTATACCCTTGTTTTCTTCAACAATTTTCTTTTCCCAATCATTTCAGGGATCCGCATAATGCAGAAAGTGCTTCGCCTGAGGGAAAGCCAAGATCTGAAAATGCCGCCGCTTTGGCTCAATCGACTGCTGACGGGTATTTTTGCTGCAGAAGCCTATCTGATACCTAAGTTTTCTCTGCCCTTTGGTGTATCTCTGCTGGCAGTAGCCGGCCCGGCAACGAAATCGTAGTATCCTGTCATCATTGCTGTTCTCAGACTGCACTTTGATCATTGCTTAAACTCTCATGTTTCGACATCCAATGTCTGCAATTCTGGTAGTTTCTACAACAGCCTTTTCCGACGGTACTTAACCCACTCAACAGGGATTTTTATCTCTTGCATGATGAGGATCCCAATTACTTAAAGAACTTATTTTGTGTCAGCAGCATGAAGTCCTTTGAAGCTGGGAAGGGCCGTCAATAGAATTATCTGGTGAGGGCTACCCATTCAAGTTTTGGTCAACACTGATCTTGTCCAATAGCCTCAGATGCACAATCTTTTCTGTAAGATTGTCAACAGTCTTGATGCCGAAGGAGATAACCCTTGGCCGAACGCGGCTATAAAACTCGTCTGGATCTGCATCGTTTGTGGGTGCCCTTGGCCTGTTTTGGCGATGGCCTTTGTATTTGGTTGGCCTTTGGGGCGGGCTACTGGCTGCGCAGCTTGCGTCCTCATCAGCTCTTGCCTTGGGATGTCTACGCGGCCTTGGGATTGTTGACCGCCCTCAGTTATTGGGGCATTCAGGCGGGCTTAGGCGGATACGGTGAGTCGAAGCGCTTGTCTCGCTTTGAAGAATGGGCCAGTTTGCTGGTGGGGTTGGGATTGACGTTTGGTTTGGTGCTGTCAGGGGCCTTTTTCGTTCGCTCGGTCTCTTTGTCGCGGCTGGTGGTGGGCTACGCCGGCTTGTTGGCTCTGCTGAGTTTGACTTTGGTACGGGTGGGGTTGCGGCTGGGCATGGGCTGGTTGTGCTCTAGGGGCTACGGTCGGCGGCAGGTCATCTGGGTGGGATCCTGGTCGGTGTTGGCGGAAGTGTTGGAGCGATTGCAGCGATCCCCGCAGTTGGGCTTCCAGGTAGTCGCCTGGGCAGGCGTAGAGCAAGGCTCTTTTGAGGAAGATCCCCCATCTCAAAATAGGGATCCCTGTCAAGATTCATATCCAGTACTAAACACCGCCCGCCCTACCTCTGACGGGGTTAAGTCTGCCGACAGGACTCTGTCCGGCTCATCCCGAGGAACCCTCTCCTGCTTGTGCAGTCAGCTTGAGCCTTCCTGGTCGGCTCTTGAGCGTCTGGATCTGGTCCATTTGATTGCCTATCTGCAAGCCCACCCAGAAGTGCAGGAGGTGTGGTTTGGGCAACCGGAGCTGGCAACTGCTCCTCTGTTGCTCAGTTTGCAAGCGTTGTCGGTGCAGGTGCGCTTGGTGCCGGATATCTTAAGTTTTTTAACGGTGAACTTCAGCCTGCAGTCTCTCGACGGGATCCCGCTGCTAACTCTGCGTCAGCCTCCCTTACGCTATGCCCACAACCGTTGCATCAAACGGGCCATCGACATTCTCGGCGCCTCTCTAGGGCTTGTGCTGCTGAGCCCCCTGTTGTTGGTGATTGCCCTGTTGGTAGCCTGCACTAGCCCTGGCCCCATCTTGTACTGGCAGGAGCGGGTGAGCTTGGATGGCCGCCGCTTTTGGATTGCCAAGTTTCGCACCATGCGGGTGGATGCCGAGGGATCCGACCGGCCCGGCTGGACGCGCCCCGGGGATCCGCGCCGAACCAAGATAGGAGCCTTTTTGCGCCGCACCAACCTGGACGAGCTGCCCCAACTGTGGAACGTCCTGAAAGGGGAAATGAGCCTAGTGGGCCCCCGCCCAGAGCGGCCCTACTTTGTCGAGCAATTTAGCCAGGAGATCCCCAAGTATCCGGATCGGCATTTGGTGAAAAGCGGCCTGACTGGCTGGGCCCAGATCCATGGCCTACGGGGGGATACCAGCATTGCCCGCCGCACCCAGTATGATCTCTACTATGTGCAAAACTGGTCGCTGTGGCTGGATCTGCGCATCTTGGCCATCACCTTCTGGCAAGGGATCCGCGGACGGCTGGCCGGATACTAGGGGTTAGCGTATGCCATTCTCCCCCCAAGAGCTGCTCTACGAGGGCAAGGCCAAGCGCATCTACCGCACTGCCGATCCCAGGGTTTATCTTTGCCAATACAAAGACGACGCCACGGCCTTCAACGCCCAAAAGCGGGGATCCATCGCCGGCAAGGGAGAGGTGAATTGCACCGTCTCCAGCCATGTGTTTGCCTACCTGGCGCAGCAAGGGATCCCCAACCATTTCTTGGCCCAAACCGGCCCCACCGAGATGCAGGTGCGAGCCTTGCACATCCTGCCTTTGGAAGTGGTGGTGCGCAACCGCACAGCGGGTAGCCTCTGCCGACGGCTGGGCCTGGAGCAGGGCCTTCCCATCGAGCCGCCGCTAGTGGAGTTCTATTACAAAAACGATGCCTTGGGGGATCCCCTGGTAACCCCCGACCACATCCGCCTATTGCAGCTGGCCACGCCGGAGCAGGTGGAGCGCCTCGGATCCCTGGCTTTGGCCATTAACTCTCATCTGCAGGCCTTTTGGCGGCGCTGTCAGCTGGAGCTGGTGGACTTTAAGCTGGAGTTTGGCCTGGACGAGCAAGGGCAGATCTGGCTAGCGGATGAGATTAGCCCCGACACCTGCCGCCTTTGGGATCTGGAGGGATCCGAGCCGCGAGTGCTGGACAAGGATCTCTTTCGCTTTGATCTGGGGGATCCAGTAGCTGGCTACCAGGAGGTGCTGCAGCGAGTGCTCCAGGCTACTCTCCCCTCTCCGTCTGGGAGAGGAGCCAGGGGTGAGGGACTATAATCGCCTCAGCGATCCCACTCCTTTAACGCCCGAGCCTCCTTTCGCTTGTCGGGATCCCGCCATGACCTCTCCCCGCCCCCCCTACCCCGGCGAGCGTTTCCGCCGCCAACTGGCCGACCTGCTGAACACCTGGGTGGAGCAGGGGTTGATCGAACCTGCCCAACGGGATCGCCTGCGGGAGTATTACCAACTGGAGAGTTTGCAACGCTCAGCCGGCGGGCGATTTGCCCTGGTGCTGCTGCTGTTTGGCGCAGTTCTGGTGGGCCTAGGGGTGATCTCCTTTGTGGCGGCCAACTGGGCTGCCATTCCCCGCTGGGCAAGAGCCTGGGGGTGCTTGGCCCTCATGGTAGGGCTGCAGGTGGCTGGCTTCCAGGTTTGGCAGCAGGGATCCCAGCGTCTGGGTAGCGCCCTGCTGATAGCCGGTGAACTGACCCTGGGAGCCTGTATTGGCCTGATGGCCCAGTGGGTTCAGCTTGGGGGATCTGCGGCAGGCTTGTTTTGGGCCTGGGGGATGGGCAGTTTGGCCATGGCCTACGGCTTGCGTCACAGCCCCAGTGGTGTACTGGCCTGCCTTCTGCTGGGCTTGGGGATGGTAGCCGACTTCGTGGATTGGGGGACTGTCAACTTCCTCTATCCTTGGTTGACCCTGGGCCTGCTGGTTCCTCTGGCCTATTGGTGTTGCTCTCGCTGGGTTTTTGCCCTGGCCGTGGTGAACTTTGGCCTGGCGTTGCAAGGGTTAGCCGAGCGTTTGGGCAGCTCTTTTCCAAGCTTGACCCTTTGGCATCTGCTTGGTGTCGCGGTCGTGTGGGGGCTGGCTCTCTGGCACCAACGCCATGATCCTTGGATAAGGCAGGTTTCAACCGAAGGAAGGGATCCAGAGCTTCCCGGCGAGCTGGAGCAAGGCTTGGATTTGGCCCCGACAGCCCAGAACTTGGCTCTGCTGGGGCTGGGTGTCCTGCTCTATGTCTGGAGCTTTGTCGGGACGTGGGTCGATCTCTCCGAGGATCCCCTCTGGAACGTTGGGGATCCCTGGGCGAGCTTGTCGGCAGTGGGGTTGCTGCTGCTGACGGGCTGGGGCTGGTGGCAGGGTTGGCAGGAGAAGAGATCCCAGCCCGTTTCGTCTTGGCTGAAGGATGCTGCTGTTCTGATTTCTCTGGTTGCCTTGGCGCTTTTGCTGGGGATCGGCAGCGCTGTGCCTTTGAACGTGACGGCAGGAGCAGCCTTGGTCCTCTTTGCCCCCTGGATAGTGACCTTGCTGTTGCTGGGGCTGTCAGCAGTGCTCTGCTGGGAAGGGCTACAGCAAGGGCGGCGAGGACGTTTCTGGCAGGGACTGTTGGGGCTGACCCTGGTGGTGCTGACCCGCTTTTTCGAGTACCCAACCGGCCTGTTGGTCAAGTCGGTGGCGTTGGTGGCCTGTGGGATCGGGGTAATCTGGCTGGGGCTGAAATTTGAGCGGCGGATTTTCTCCCGTCTCTAATTCTTGCCCTTCTAGGAAGCCAAGCCCCGCTACATGATCAAGCAAAGGAAAAAGCTGGAATTGAGCTGGAATTCACAAGAATTTACAAAGTTTAAGGAACCTGCTTGTATTCCCCAATGTCTTTGCTAGTAAATTCTCAGCTTTGGCTTGAGCTGAGAAGGAAGTGGGCATCTCTATCAAGATTTGGAGAATACAAATGAGAAGTAGGACTGCGTTTGGGCATTTTGGCTTTGCTACTTACGCCCTTTTGGGAGAGTGGTTTTCTTTCGGGTGTTGCCTTGGCTGAAGATCATCTTTTAGTGGCTCAGGCCCCGGAGCCAGCTAGGCAGCCTATGCCTTCTGTGCCTAGATCGATACCCTCCCTAGTTCCCATAGATCCCATAGCTCCGGCAGAATCCTCAGAAACTGTAGATGAGCTATTCCGCCAGGTTCCTTTCCCCCCTTCGCTAAGACCTCTGCCTGGCCTTCCGTGCTCGAGACCCATGGTGTTGCGCTCAGTAACCCTCAGCGCTCCTCCGCCAAACCCTGCTTCCCCCCTGCAATCGGAGGTTCCACCCAACGTTTGGACAACTCTCCAGGGCCCTTTCGGGACAGTCAACTGGGGAGAGCCCCAAGCCAATAAACTCTTTGCTCATACCTTCCAGTGGAGCCCCCCTTGTAGAATAGGCTGCCGGATGGGAGGCACCCTTACGTTTACCTATCGCAATAACTTGCAGGCAACAAGTAACACAACTCCTGATGCCGGGAACGACAAGTACTACCTATTCAACAGCGCGATTCCAACCGGCGGGACTTCACCTCCAACTCAAGCAACTCAAGCGGGGTTTTTGTATACTTTCCCAAGTCCGCCTACTTCCCCAATTCCGCCTGGCCAAACCTTCACCAAAACTCTAACCCTCTCGCCGGCAGAGATTGCCAACAACCGAGTGACCTTAGTAGTTCAAGATGATACGGCGGTTTTGCAAGCTAAGCTAGAGCTTAAATACTGCTGCTGCGAATGCGAATTTCCCATTTGAGTGCAATTCACGTAGGGGGGACTTCATTGTTCTCCCTTTTCTTCAGCTGACCCTAGCTGAAGTTCTCAAAGCCTACTCAGAAAAAGTAGGAAAGCCTAACGGCGGGCCTGGGCAAAAATGGCCTGCAAAATCTCGTCGGCCCCCTGCTGTTTTAGCTTTTCTGCAAGAGCCATCCCCACTGCCTCGGGATCGGCGGTGGATCCCGTCTGAGTATCGCGGATGAGCCGCCGGCCATCCAGGTCGGCCACCATACCGGTTAGGTGCAGCGCCTCCCCTTGGACTTGGCTGTGAACGCCAATGGGCACTTGACACCCTCCTTCCAAAGCCCGCAGGAAAGCTCGCTCTGCCAAGCAGCGGGCTGTGGCCTCCGCATCGGCCAAGGGTCGGATAAGCTCCAGAATCCGCTCATCTCCCTGCCGACACTCGATTCCCAGGGATCCCTGCCCAACCGCGTACAGAGACACGCTGGGATCCAGCACCTCGTGGATCCGGTCGGCTTTGCCCAGGCGCTTCAACCCGGCCACTGCCAAAATAAGGCCGTCGTACTCTCCCCTCTCCAGCTTGGCCAAGCGGGTGTTGAGGTTGCCCCGCACATCCTTAAAGTGCAAGTGGGGAAAGGCATGGCGCAGTTGGGCCAGTCGCCGCAGCGAGGAGGTGCCAATCACTGTTCCTTCGGGCAGGGTGGCCAGTCGGTAATCCCGGAACTTTTCCCCCACCACCAAAGCATCCAGGGGATCCTCCCGCCGCGTGATCGCCCCCAACACCAAGCCCTCCGGCAGGCGAGTGGGCAAGTCTTTAAGGCTGTGTACCGCCAAGTCGCTGCTGCCGTTGAGCAGGCTAACCTCCAATTCCTTGGTAAAGAGACCTTTGTCCCCAATTTTGGCCAGTGCCACATCCAGGATGATGTCTCCCTGGGTGGAAAGGGTGTTGAGCTCCAGGGGTAATCCCGGATGGTGTTCTTGCAACTGACCCATCACCCACTGGGTCTGCACCAAAGCCAACTCGCTTTTTCGAGAGGCAATCCGCACCGGCTCGGTGATCCCAGCAGAGGGCTTGGAAGGGGTCGAAGCCAGTTCACTCATGGCTGCCGCAAAAAAGAACACTGTCTCTCACGCTAGCCGAATCTGTGCCAGGGCAAGGCGGCGGCCTTTAAGATCCTTAACCAAAATTGCAGTTTCCCGAAATCAAGACTTTACCGCAGGGATCCCAGCCGGTAGGATAAATAGATGGATTCTCCGGCTCGGCGGGGGAGGATCCGGTCTGTCAAGCTCCTCTTCCCCAACCCCAGAGCTTTTGAGGGGAGCTTTCTACAATGGGCACAAGCCCCTGGTTTGGTTGGTCGTCTGCCTGGATGAGTCTTATGGAAGAAAACAACGTCAGCAACGGCACTCAATTACTGCTCAAACGCAACATTCCCGTTAAGGTGGTGGTCACACCCCTTTGGAAAAAGGAAATGCAGGAGCAATTGGAGCGGCAGATCGAAGCCACCGATGCTCAGATGCAACAGCTGGAGTTTCAGGGCAAGCGGGCTATTGCCGAACTGGAGAAACAGAGCCCCAACCCCAACAGCCCCCAAGTGCTCCAACAGGTGGAAGCGGTGAAAAGCCGCGTGAACGAGCAGAAGATCCGGCTCTTGGATCAGAAAAACCAACTGTTGCAGCAGATCAACCAACTGAGCACCCTGGAGCTTAACCAAGAAGTGCTGCAGGGCAATGTGGAGAGCTTCTTCCGAGTCCAAAAAGGAGACAACCTGATCCAGAAAATGCAGGTCGAGATCCTTCTGGAAGATGGGGTGATCAAAGAGATTCGCGGTAACCCATAGGCCGCTCACCCCCTTGCCGGAGAAGCGGCAGTCGGGATCCCCAATTTTTCTCGCCTGTAGGTTCTCGAGAACTCCGTTTCGCCAACACAATGGGTGACAATAGGTAACAACCTCTTAACAGCCTTTGGGTTAACGCTCGCACAGGCTGGCGAGGTTGGGTAACATTGCCGCCCGGGGGAGGATTCCCATGTCTGAGTTCGTCTGGTCAGAGCCAGAGCCTCTCGAGGATCTTCATCTTCCCGATTGGTTGCTCACCTCGGCCCAGCGCCGCCGTCTCAAGGCTCTGCTGGTTCTGGCCATGGTGTGGGGGTTGGTCAGCCTGATGCATGTGGTGCCGACGGCCCGTTGGATCACCGTTGGTTTGGCCACGTTCATGGTGATCCACATTAGCCGCTTATTTCGCCTGCAACCGGCGACCTCCCTGCCCCCTCTGAGACTTCCTCCTGCCGCTGCGACCCGCCGGGATCCCAGGTCAACAGATAACAGCGATGACCCTAACAACAATGACTCTGTCCTGCCAATGCAACGGGATGGGCAGAGCGGGCTTTCTGAGTTGGGCGGGCTGGCCTTGCCCCGTGTGGCTGTGTTGATCCCAGCCAAGAATGAGAGCGCAGTGCTCCCACGGCTGTTGCACAGCTTGACCCAGCTCCGTTACCCCACCAGCCATCTGGAGCTGTGGGCCATCGACGACAACAGCAGCGATGCCACCCCTGAAGTTCTGCGGGAAGCCCAAAAGCGGATCCCCCATCTGCGGGTTTACCGGCGGCAGCCGGGGCGGGGCGGGGGTAAGTCCGGCGCCCTCAACGAGGTACTGCCCCTGACTCAAGGGGAGATCATCCTGGTCTGCGATGCCGATGCTGTGGTGCCCTCGGATTTTCTTGCCCGCACTCTGCCCTTGTTTGTTCAAGTGGGAAGCCTGCGCAGCCGTTTTGGCAGACGGACGGTAGGCGCTGTCCAGGTGCGCAAGGCCCTGAGCAACCCCAACGTCAACTTCTGGACTCTGGGGCAGGTGGCGGAAATGGCCTCTGATGCTTACTTCCAGCAGCAGCGCGTGGCCGTGAGGGGCATTGGCGAGCTACGCGGCAATGGCCAACTGGTGCGGCGAGATGTTTTGGAAAAGTGCGGCGGCTGGAATGAGAGCACCCTCACTGACGACCTGGATCTCACCTTCAAGCTGCACCTGGCGGGCGTAGATATCGCCTTTCTGACGGAGCCGGCCATCGTCGAAGAAGGGGTCACCTCTTGGAAAAGTCTCTGGCACCAGCGCTGCCGCTGGGCGGAAGGGGGCTACCAGCGCTATCTCGACTACTGGCCAGGGATCCTCAGTCGCCGCATGGGGATGGCCAAAACAGTAGATCTCTGGGCCTTCTTTATTTCTCAGTACTTGCTGCCGATGGCCTTGGTTCCCGACACCCTCTGGGTGCTGTTGGCGGGCCACTCCTCGGTGCTGCTCCCCTTGAACGCGCTGGTGATGGGCTGCTTGACGGTGGCTTTTTACCGGGGGCTACGCCAGGTGGAGGGCTTGCGCGGACGGCGACTTTGGTGGCACACCGCCCTGGGCTTGGTCTACATGCTCCACTGGCTGCCGGTTATGATCGCCACAACCGCTCGCATGTGTGTACAGCCCAAGCGCCTAAGGTGGGTGAAAACTGTTCATCACGGCGCTTGAGGTCAGCAAGTTGGATCCAATCCTGCTATCCTAGTCAAGCACCTGCTCACGCCCTGCTCGACCATGGCCCGCCTCTACTACGACACCGACGCCAACCTGGAGCCTTTGGCCGATAAAACCGTTGCCATCATCGGCTATGGCAGCCAAGGCCACGCCCACGCCCTCAATTTGCGCGATAGCGGTGTCCAGGTCATCGTTGGCCTTTACCCTGGCAGCCCTTCCTGGCCCAAAGCCGAGCAAGACGGCTTAATGGTCAAAACGGTGGCGGATGCTGCCGCTGCCGCCGATTGGGTAATGGTTTTGCTGCCCGATGAAGTGCAAAAGGCCGTTTTCCAGGGCGAAATCCGTCCCCACCTGCAGCCGGGGAACGTGCTCCTCTTTGCCCACGGCTTCAACATTCACTTCGGGCAGATCCAGCCGCCGGCAGACGTGGATGTCATCATGGTTGCCCCCAAAGGCCCTGGGCACTTGGTGCGGCGCACCTACCAAGCGGGGGAAGGGGTGCCCTGCCTGTTTGCCGTCTATCAAGATGCCTCGGGAATGGCACGGGAGCGGGCCATGGCCTATGCCAAAGCCATCGGTGGCACGCGGGCCGGCATTTTGGAAACCACCTTCCGGGAAGAGACCGAAACCGACCTCTTTGGCGAGCAGGTGGTGCTCTGCGGTGGGCTGACGGCTCTGATCAAAGCGGGGTTTGAAACCTTGGTGGAAGCGGGCTACCAGCCGGAACTGGCCTACTTCGAGTGCCTGCACGAGGTGAAGCTGATCGTGGATCTCATCGTCGAGGGGGGCTTGGAGAAAATGCGCCACAGCATCTCCAACACGGCAGAATACGGCGACTACACCCGTGGCCCCCGCATCATCACGGAGCAAACCCGCGCCGAGATGAAACGCATCCTCGCCGAGATTCAAAGCGGCCAATTTGCCCGTGAATTTGTCTTGGAAAATCAGGCCGGCAAGCCAGGGTTTACTGCGATGCGGCGCCGCGAGGCCGAACACCCCATTGAACAGGTGGGCAGGGAGCTGCGGGCCATGTTTAGCTGGCTAAAGAAATAGGTCGGATATCTGGAGCTGAGGGTAGACCATCTCTGTGCTGGATCTGAAGCTGCTGCGGGATCGCCCTGAACAGGTACGCCAAGCCCTGCAAAACCGCCGGGCCACAGTCGATCTGGATGGGATCCTGCAGTTGGATCGGGAGCGGCGGCAGTTGGAGGCCCGCAAGGGATC
This sequence comes from Synechococcus sp. R60.1, assembly GCF_047461835.1. Taxonomy (NCBI): domain Bacteria; kingdom Bacillati; phylum Cyanobacteriota; class Cyanophyceae; order Synechococcales; family Synechococcaceae; genus Synechococcus; species Synechococcus sp. R60.1. The sequence goes on from NZ_JANSIA010000032.1 coordinate 14,208, forward strand.
CCTGCAGGCCGAAAGCAACAGCCTCGGCAAAAAAGTCGGCGAGATCATCCGCCAGGGGGCGGATCCCCAAGGCCCCGAAGTGGCGGCCCTGCGGCAGCGGGGGGTGGATCTCAAGGCCGAGATTGCCCAACTGGAGCAGCAGGAACGGGAGCTGGAAGAGGAGATTCGTGCTCGGCTGCTTACCCTGCCCAATTTGCCCCTGCCCAGCGTGCCGGTTGGCCGAGATGAGGCCGACAATGTAGAGGTGCGCCGCTGGGGTGAGGAGCTAAAGCCGGCCCATCCTGTCCTTCCCCATGACGAGATTGCCGAAAAACTGGGGTTGCTGGAGATTGGCCGTGCGGTCAAAGTGGCCCAAAGCCGCTTTGTGGCTATGGTAGGGGCGGGCGCGGCCCTGGAACGGGCTTTGATTGCCATGATGCTGGAGCGCCACGTTGCAGCCGGCTACACCGAGGTGATCCCACCCTTTTTGGTCAACAGCGCCGCTTTGCAGGGGACGGGGCAGTTGCCCAAGTTTGCCGAAGACAGCTTTCGCTGTGCTGACGACGACCTGTGGCTGATCCCGACGGCGGAAGTTCCCCTTACCAATCTGTACCGGGATGAGGTAATCCCTGCGGAGTCCCTCCCTCTTTACTTCTGTGCTTACACCCCTTGTTTTCGCCGTGAGGCGGGCAGCTATGGCCGCGACACCAAGGGGCTGATCCGGTTGCACCAGTTTCAAAAAGTGGAGCTGGTCAAGGTCACTCGCCCAGATCAATCGGAAGCCGAACACGAGAAGCTGGTGCAGGATGCCGAGGCCATCTTACAGATGCTGGAGCTGCCCTACCGGGTGGTGGAGCTGTGTAGCGGCGATTTGGGCTTTGCGGCAGCCCGCTGCTTTGACTTGGAGGTGTGGTTCCCCTCCCAAAATCAATACCGCGAGATCTCCAGTTGCTCCAACTGCTGGGACTTTCAGGCCCGCCGTGCTAACCTGCGCTACAAAGAAGCCGGCCAGAAAGGCACCCAGTTTGTCCACACCCTGAACGGATCTGGCTTGGCGGTGGGGCGCTCTCTGGCTGCCCTGCTGGAAAATCACCAACAGCCGGATGGCTCGATTCGCATTCCCAAGGCGCTGCGTCCCTTTCTCAGCTCCCGGTTTCTCTCGGAAGACGGGATCCTCATTCCTGCTGCCTGAGCTCAAACTCAACCCAGTTTGATTGAGACTCGATTGAGACGCTCCTGCCCACCCGGCAGACGCCCTTATCTTTTCTGCAGTTTGGAAATGAATCAGCTTGACCTGCTCCTCGCTCTACAAGGATGAGGATCCCTAACACTTCACAGAGACGATCCACCTGACGGTAGCCTCAATCTTTAGGGTCATTTCAAGTTAGGTTGAGACACTTCCCAAGTGCTCTGCGGTACCGCTTCCGCTATGCAAAAGGGGAGAGGAGCTAGGAAGCAATGCATTCCTACCTTCCTGCCGGGCTGTCCTTCCGCTCAAGATTTGCCCTTGAGGCGATCCAACTCAGCTTGCAATTCGGCGATCTTCTGGCGCAGACGGGCCGCTTCCGAAAGTTCGATGGCCGTGCCTGCCTCGCCCTCGGTATCGCTAATGTCATCAATGGTGATCTTGCGGGGACCGGCAGTTTGTCTGTCTTCTCCCTTGCGGTTGGCGTTGGCGGCGATGGCATCCATGTAAGCCCGCGCCTCTTCAGCGGTCATCGCCCCCCGCTCCACCAGCTCGTCCACCAAAGCTTGCGCCTGCTTGCGCAACTCCATCAGACGGATACCCGCTTTGCTGGCCACCTTGGCAGCATTATCCGCCGCCACAGCCGCCAAACCCATGCCGAGGTAGAAAGCCTTTTGAGCCCAGTTGGCGAGGGGATTGTCTGTCTCGGACATTGTCGGACATTGCTAGGACAAGGGGGAGAAAGGCGAGAAGGGGAATGACCCAGCAGAGAGGAAAGTGGGGTAGCAAAGGGCGACCCGGGTTGACGCGCCTGCTCAGAGCATCCCGTGGTGCTGCTATCTTCCGATCCTGACACGGTTTGGGCGTCGGAGCTGCACGGACCCAGGTCTTCCAGTAGCCTAGCATTTTTCCCCTCTGCCCTGCTCGGCTTTCTTGGGCAACAGATGGGTTTCTCAGGGGGCTAGGGAGTTTCAGGCGGCTCCAGATAAACAGGGATCCGCTCTACGGCTGTATCGCTGCGCTGCACCTCCTGTTCCTGAACTTGAGGAAGGGTTACCGGCAGGGTAACCGGTTGAGCAACAAAACAACTGGCCACGGGCAGCGCTTGCTCCAGTTCGTCCAGAGGGCGGGGGATCACTGCCACCGCGTGCAATTCCCCAATGCGCTCTGCTTCGTACATGCCGGCATCGATGGCAATGGCCACGTTGGCCACTGTACCGCGGATAATGGCCGTACATAGGCCATCCCCAATGGTCTCGTAGGCCGCCAGTTGGACATCCGCGGTTTTGAGCATGACATCGGCAGCTCCCACCATTGCCGGGAAGCCGCGAGTTTCCAGCAGGCCCACGGCCAAGTTACTGAGGCGGCTGTAGCCGCGGTTTTGTGCCAGTTGAGACAGCTTGCTGCTGATCGGCAGTACCACTTCCAAGTTGGGCAGGGGGCGCGGGATCACCAAACTGGAGATCTCCTCTTGGTCAAACTGGCGGGCCAGCTCAATGCCCTCCTCAATGGCAATGCGCACATCGGCAATTCCCCCCCGCACAATGGCTGTGCAGTAGCCCCCCGAGGTTTTCTCAAAGCCGATCAGCGTCACGCCTGCCGACTTGGTCATAGCGTCGGCAATGCGCACGATGACCGGAAAGCTGCGCGTCTGAATCAGGCCCAGGGAGGTTGACATCGGCATCCTAACTACTCACGCCAGTTTAGCCATCAGAGCCGGCCATCCCCAGAGGAGAGCACCTGTCGATAGGGATAAATCTTGCCCAAGAGGCGATCCAATTCCGAATGGCCAGGGATCCCGTTGAGGTTGCGCGTTTTGGTCCTTGGGGAACCGGACTTTTCTTGGGTTTGCTCGGCAGCTTCCTGCCAACGGCGGGTTTGCTTTTCAACATTGGCCACCGGAGAACTGGGTGGGGGAGACGGCTCAGGCGACATCTCTGGAGCCATTTCCACTGCCGCCGGCGAGGGCTCTGCCGGGATGGGCTTGCTGCCGCCCGCCTCCTGGAGATCGAAACCATAGGTGGGATCCCCGAGCAGCGAGCCGGGGGGAATGACTGCTTGGCTGAGCACCGAACAATTCAGCACTGTGGTTTCTGAGCCGATGCAGGCGTTTTTGCCGATGGTGCCCTGCCCGATCACCAGCACCCCCATTCCCAAGGTTGCTCCCGCCTCCACGATGAGGGATCCCCCACAGGCGTGCAGGACGGATCCCATGCCGATACACGCGCCGCGCCCGATGTGAATTCGACAGCCGGGGTTGGCCCGCAGCAGCACCCCTGCCCCAATCCCCGCCCCGGCTTCCACCTGTACCTCACCACTGACAAAATAGCGAGTTTCGCCGTTTTGGCCGAGCAAGGTGCGGAGCGTCATGGAGTTGGGCAAAGTAGAGGCCAACAGGGTGCTCCTCATCGCTGGGGGGTTGGACTTGAACCAACAGAGGTCAAAAAAAGCTGGGATCCCTCAAGGGGTTTGGATGATCTGCTCCAGCACTCGCCGTTTGGCTTTTGGGTCAATACCCAGCAGGCGGACGTATTCGCCGCGATGTTCCTCCAGACAGGCTTCCAGAGCTGCCACCACTTGCGGCACTTGGGTGGCCTCGATGGGGCTACAGCTTTGCCAGGAAGACGTGCGAAAACGGCGCTTGTCCGCATGTTCGGTGCCGATGCGGTAGCCTTGGCTGAGCAACTGCTGCACCTGAGCCACCACCTCGGCGCTGAGGCGGGTGCCAGAAAGGGATCCCTTGGTCGCGGAAGCGGGAGCCACGGCAGCAGCAGCAGATTTTCCGCCAGGGGTTTGGATGATGCGCTCATAGACCCGCCGTTTGCCTTTGGGATCGATCCCCAGCAGGCGTACATACTCTCCCTGGTGCTCCGCCAGGGCAGCCGTCAGCTTAGCCAACACCTCTGGCCCGCGGGTGGCGCGAATGGCCGGCCCACTCTGCCAGGAAGAGGTTTTGAAGCGGCGCTCGTCGGCATATTCGTAGCCGATGCGATAGCCCTGAGCCAGCAGCCGATGCACCTCCTCCTGCACCTCCAGATCCAGGCCGGCACTGCCCCCTGCCGCAGGAGCCGTATCTGCCACCACGCCGGTTCCTGCAGGACTGCTGCTCACCTGGCCTTGCGGGGTTTGAATGACCTTCTCCAGCACCCGCCGCTTGCCTTTGGGATCGATCCCCAGCAGGCGCACATATTCCCCTCTGTGCTCCGCCAGGGCAGCCTGAACAGCGGCCAGGATCTCCTGCGGCTGACCGCTCAAATTGCCCAAGGTCTGCCAAGAAGAGGTGCGGTAGCGGCGGGCATCGGCCACCTCCAGGCCAATGCGATACCCCTGCGCCAACAGCGTTCGGATTTCTTCCTCTAGCCCTGAGCCAGACTGAGGGCCGGATGTGCCAGAACTCGGGGCAGCGGCTGCCGAGACGCGGCTGGGCATCCCAGAGACCAGCGCCGGCCCATCGGGGGTTTGGATGATCTGCTCCAGCACCCGCCGTTTGGCCTTGGGATCGATCCCCAGTAGGCGCACATATTCTCCCTGGTGCTCCGCCAGGATGGCCCCCAGCGATCGCACCACCTCCGCCTCGTGGGTGCTGGCGATTGGGCTTTCGCTTTGCCAGGAAGAGGTTTTGAAGCGGCGAGCATCGGCATACTCTAGCCCCACGCGATAGCCTTGGGCCAACAGGGCACGAATTTGCTCCACCACCTCCGGCTTGAGAGGGGATCCGCCGCCGTTCCGGCCATTGCCGCGATGGGAAGAATGAGTCATGGGTGCCGTCTCCGTAGCCGTTGAGTTAGAGGTGCGCTGCAGTTCGTTGCGGATGGGAGCGATACAGACGAGGTTTTCGCTGCACTGGTAGCCCTCTCGCAGGGCTTGGTTGATGCCGATCACGTGTTGGGCAAACTTGGCATCGCTATCCTGGACGTCGGGCAGCCGGTCGGCCTCGGCCTGGGTGGTGATGATGGATCCAGAAGGCACGTACTTGCCTGGGGGGATCTCCACATCCTGGATCAGGCAATGCAACATGATGATGCAGCCATCCCCAACCCGAGCGTTGAACACCGTCGAGCGGAAGCCAATAAAGCAGTCGTTGCCCACGTAGGCCGGCCCGTGGATCAGAGCCATGTGGGCAATGGAAGTGTTTCTGCCAATCCAAACGGAGTAGGGTTGGCCGTCTTCTCCTATCACCCGCCCCTGTTCCAGGCCGTGGATGACCACCCCATCCTGAATGTTGGATCTGGCGCCAATGTGGAAGGGGGATCCCTCGTCAGCGCGAATGGAAGTTCCCGGGGCGATCAGCACCTCCGCTTCCACCCGCACATCCCCAATGAGGTTGGAGAAAGAATGCACGTAGGCTGTGGGATCGATCTTGGGCTCCGCCAGTCGGCGAGACCAGGGCGTTGGCGGTGCAGCATAGGTGTGAGCAGGCATAACCGTGAGCCTCTAGAACGCAGTAGGGCGGACAAGGGCAGCAAGAGAGATGAGAAGGGAAGGGATCCCAGCTAGCGTTGATCGCGCTTGTTGTAGAGAGAGCGACCGCCAACGCTGACCGTATCGATAATCGCCATCACCACTGCATCCAGCGGGCGAGTCTGGTTTCCTTGCGGCTGGCGAGCGGCACTGCCTTGGCTAACCAGCACCCACTCGTCAATGCCGGCCCCCACCGGATCGGCAGCCACAGCGTAATCGGGTTGCGGCTGGCCCTCGAGATCGACGTACTGCACCAACAAAAACTTCACGCCCGTCAAGCTGGGATCCTTTTGAGTGCTGGTGACGGTGCCCCGCACAATGGCAATACGCATCAGGGACGGGTGAAGGGACGGATGGCATTGACCCCTTCGCGGAACTGAGCCACATCCTCGGTGTAGCGAATGGGCAACACGTACTCCAGGTTCTCGTGGGGACGGGCGATAATGTGCCAAGACAACAACTGGCCGCCGTTCACCCGCTTCACCGAGTCAATGCCGGCAGCCACCGAGGCTTGCACCTCCGAGACATCCCCCCGCACGATCACGGTGACCCGACCGCTGCTGATTTTCTCGTAACCCACCAGGGTAACGCGGGCTGCCTTGACCATGGCGTCGGCAGCTTCTACCACTGCCGGGAAGCCCAGGGTTTCGATCATTCCAACTGCAATAGCCATAGGTACTCCTTACGCTGAAAGTGAAAGTGGGGTGCGAACTTTCTGGGGTGCGAACTTTACTGAAGTGGGGACTAGGTGCGGAACTGCTCTACCGCCTCGGTATAGCGGATGGGCAACACAAACTCCAGGTTCTCGTGGGGACGGGCAATGATGTGGTGGGAGAGAATCTCACCCCCGCTCACCCGCTTGGCAGACTCCAAACCGGCGGCTACCGAAGCTTGCACCTCCGAGACATCCCCCCGCACGATCACGGTGACCCGACCGCTGCCGATTTTCTCGTAACCCACCAGGGTAACGCGGGCTGCCTTGACCATGGCGTCGGCAGCTTCTACCACTGCCGGGAACCCGCGGGTTTCGATCATTCCAACTGCAATAGGCATATCAACTCTCCACTTTTGAACACACTCAGTTCCTGAACGCTGTCGAACCCAGTAGCAAGGCAAATTGATCTCGCTTATTGGGTTCGCTCATGCAATCTCCTTTCGATTTCATCAGAGAGATCCTCTGCCCAAATCTCGATTGACAGCTTTTCCCGGCGACACCTACCCCAGCCACCAGAGACCCCCCCCTGAGGGGAGAAGGCTCTGAGCCACAGACCTCCGACTGAAGTCAGAACAGGTTGTAGGAGCCATCAGGGTTAACCGCAACTGTCACTCAGGCGGGCAAAGCTGCCAGCTCTGAGCTAAGTCCACATCTTTCTTGTACAAAATCGATCATACAAAATCGATTAGGACGACTCAGAGAAGGGATCCCCGACTTAACAAAATGATATCCCCACTCAATCCTGGACGAAAATCAATATTTTTAATTAGCACGATAGCTTTTTATTAAGAGAGGCAAAAATGTTGTCAGCTTAAAAATAATTCTTGATATCTTTTCAACTTTTGTCGTTATCGGCGCAGCGAGGGGGGCACTTCCAGGCCGTGGGCTTCCATGAGGTCGGCTCGGCCCATCAGGTGGGCCGGGGATCCCTGGGCCCAGATCCGACCTTGATCCAACAGGATGACCTGATCGCACACCTCCAAGATCAGCTCCAGATCGTGGGAAGCCAGCAGAAAAGTGTGGGCAGCCTGCTGCAAAAAAACCATCAACCGCCGCCGGGCTCGCAAATCGAGGTTGGCTGTCGGCTCATCGTAGAGCACCAACTGGGGCTGCATCGCCAGGATCCCGGCAATGGCAACCATGCGCTTTTCCCCACCAGAGAGGTGATGGGGGGGACGATCGGCCAAATGGAGGGTGCCGGTCATCTGCAGGGCGGCCTGAACGGCAGCCGCAATCTCCGCCTCAGGACGGGCCAAATTGCGCAGTCCAAAGGCCACATCTTCGGCCACCGATGGGGCAAACAGTTGGTCGTTGGGATCCTGAAACACCAACCCCACCTCAGGGCGAAACTGGCCGGGCCGCAGCGGCTGGCCAAACAAACTCACCTGGCCAGAGCAGGGGGGCAACAGGCCGCAGAGGGTGAGGAACAGGGTAGTTTTACCCGCGCCATTGGGGCCGATCACCCCCAGATGTTGCCCAACCTCGACCCGTAGATCCAGCCCTTGCAGCACCGGCGGATGACCGGGATAAGCTGTCCACAATTGGTTCACCTCCACCGCCGGCACCGGGTTCATAGCAAAGCTAGGGCATCCGCACGTCTTTCCAGCGCTCCTGGGTGGCCGTGGGGGTAAGTTGCAAGGTGGGCACACTGGGGCTGGTCAGGTCAATGTGGACGATGTCGTCGGGCGTACACTCGCAGTAGCGGCGCAGATCCCGCATTTGGTTGAGGGTCTGAATTTGCAAGGGCAAGCGGTCGGAAATCGGCCCCAGGTAGACGTTGCCCAGCTCAGTATGCAGGGTAATTCCCGCTCCAGATTGCCAATCCACTGCCCTGATCTGAATTTCAGACTGCTGTAAAGCCCTGAGCAACAGCGCCCATTGCTCTGGGGTGTGGTTCTCCCAGCCCAGCAGCTCCAGCTCAGGCCAAGACGCGGGGGAACGGTAGGGATCCGGAGACAGCCAGTTGCCTTGGACATCCACCCAGCCCAGTTGGTTGCCCCATCGCGCGCGCGCCACAGGTTGCCGTTCCCGCACCTGGACGATGACACCCACCGGCAGCAGCCGCCGCTGCACCTGGACGCTTTCGATGGGAGAGGGGCGGGTCGGGGATCCCAGCAAAGCCCTTTCCAAAACAGCCGGTTGCACCTGCCAAATGTTGAGGGGATACTGCAGGGGCAATTGTGCCCGTATCCAGGCGGGATCGACCCAGTGGGCACCCTTTACCTGAATCTGTTCTGGCTGACGAATTTGCCAGTGGGGCTGCCGTAGGCCCAGCACCAGCAGCGCCAAGAGGGTCATCGAACCGGTCAGGCGCCAGGATCCCTGCCAGAATCGGCTGCGCCGTTGCCGACGCAAAAGCTGCCTACGCTGCAGGATTTGTTCACGGTTGGGAGCAGCCAGGAGTGCCATGGATCCCCCTTCACCCCATCACGGGGTATGCAGATGGGGAACATTCCGTGCTTCTACTCAACCCGCCATCTCCTGAACCTGATCCGCCCGCAGCCAAACCGTAGGGGTGGGAACAGCCCCAAACTTAATCTGCAGGTAGTCACCTTTGATATCCACGACTTCTCCGGGGGTCTCGAAAACGTAGTTGGGAATAAAAGGATCGCTTGCCTGCGCTTCTAAGCTACCCTCCAGTTTCTCGCGGATAGCCCGCACCAAGGTGCCTCGCTTAATCGCCATTGCTCCTCCTCAGTTCAGTCGCAGATTAGCCGGTTCGATAGCAGTTGTATCACGCCTGTCGCTGCTGCGAAGAGGAAAGCTGGGATCCAGCCTCTGGTTGGCTCTGACAGGGATCAACCTGAGTTTGGCTTATTTGCGTTTTAGGCTGCGGGCCATATTGCGGAAGGTATCCATGTCCGATCCCCCTTGACGGCGTGGGCTTACTCCGCTGCTGCTTGAAGCGGAGGATCCCTGCTCAGCAGCAGTTTCAGGAGTTTTGGCTGCCTCTGCGGACAACTTAACTTTACCGAGGGAAGAGACCTGCTCCACCACCTCCACCTTCTCCTTGCTGCCGAAATCCTGGAAGGTGTGCTTCACGATCCTGGGGGTGCGCATATACTCGATGTTGCCAAGGGTTTTGGCTTCATCTGGGTCGAGAAAAAAAGTATTGTCGTTTTTCGCTTTCTTTGGGGTTGGCTTAGCAACAGTTTCCGGTGAGGACGTGGCCGCAGCTTTGCCGCGCGAGCCGAACAAGCGCTTGAAGATGCCTACCATGGTCGTTTTGCCTGCAATGGGAAGGAAGTTGAGCCGAACCCTGGGCGGGCCAGCTGCCCTCGACAAGGTGAAGGCCAAGCCCGGTCATGAAATAATGTTAAGCCAACTGAGAGCGCCGTGCCCCCTTGGCAGAAGGTTTTCTGGGCCAAGTGCTTGTGGCTGCTCTGACCAGTTTGAGTTCCCCTGCTCTCCGGCCTGCTGGGCGACTGTCCTCACCCCTTTTCCCAAAACGAGAGAGCTGACCTGGGAGGATTAGACCGCCTTACGGAAGCCATCATCCAGGGGATTGTTCAGAACTAGCTCTGTAGACTCCGCACGCAGTTTAATATGACCTGCAGGTTTTTCAGCCCTAAGGCTTTGGACGAACGGGATCCCTGCCCCACAGAAGCTGCATTGCGCATTGCTAAATACAATCACTTTAAGCACACTTTAAGCAGGAAGGAGACTTTTCCGTCTGTGTTGCTTCCTAGCTCCTCTCTCCCTATGGGAGAGGGGTTGGGGGTGGTTGCGGAAGCGGCGCAGAGCGTTTGGACGGCACTGCGTAGCAATTAGTAAAGTGTCTTAATCTAACTTGAAATGACTATGTGATGATGTAGTGAATAGAGTTGTCTCAATCCAGCCAGACTAAAATCGTCGGCTTATGCCCAGCTCCTCTCTTCTAGAGAGACCTCAGGTGTGCTGTTCCAGCCAGCAGTGACTATACGGACATACAACGAAATAAGAAGCCCAAAAATCACTCTAGCCCCAGGCAAGCACAAACCATAGTAGCAGCTGTGCCCCTAGAGCGGCCTGCCAAGAAAACCTTGCTACCGAGCTTGTGAGGTGTAGTGCACTTCAACCCTGAGAGGAGCGCCCAGGTTCAAGGCAGTGCCAATACACCGGGCCAAGATTTGAATGTTAAGCCGCTGATCCGTCGATTCTAAACTTGTTGCAAGCCGACTCTTGCTTGGACCAACTACGGGTGAACGCTGTACGCTCATCTTAACAGACTCCCTATTTTGGTGAGGGCTGAACAACCAACTGACTTTCAGGTGATGTTATTGAGGAATCTCAAAGGAATACCGACCAGCAGCATCCAAGAACCTGCTCTTTGAGATTAGGATGATTTGCCCTTCTTGTGCATCGACAACCCTACGGATTTGTTAGGCAAGACACTCTTGGACTTTAAGGGATCCCACGGAAAAAGAATCTCTACTTTGCGAAACTTTGCGAAGCACTTTTGGGTAGAGATGAGGACGACCCGGAAAACTGGCTCTCGGTTCCCTGCGCACGCTCGCCAACTGCCAAGATGCTCTACCCCAAGTGGTTGGGGATCCAGCCGCATCGGGTTGCCCAGCAGAAGTGTTGCCATAGACCCGCGAGAGAGTTCTGCTGTTTGACAGGTTCGGTCTGCTGTGGTCTTCTGTAAAGAATGGATGTTGCCGCTCCATGGGTGGGCATGCTCTATTTTGGGATGAGCCCCCTTATAATGAACATTAGGAATCCAAGTGTCCTTGCTGTCCCTCCGCCTGGCTGGGTTCTCTTCACTGCATACAAGGGAACAACCGAGCCGCAAAGTCCGGGATAGCTGCTGTTGCGTTTTGAGAGGAATCCATGTCTCTAGTTTTTAACCTGGTGAAGCGTTTGCAGCTCATCCTGCTCAGCCTTGTGGTTGGGGGATTGGCTGTGGCGTTCTTGTCCAACCCTGCTGCTGCCGAGACCTACATTGTCAAAATGGGATCTGACAAGGCCCAGTTGGTCTACGATCCGCCTTCTCTCACCATCAACCAAGGGGATACCGTTCAGTGGGTGAACAACAAGGTCTACCCCCACAATGTTGTCTTCGACAAGGTGCCCGGTGGAGATGCGGCTCTGGCCGCCAAGCTCTCCCACAAGGCACTGCTCACTGCTCCTAAGCAGGTGGTGGAGTCGGCTTTTGTTGATGTTCCTCCAGGTGAGTACACCTACTACTGCACGCCCCACCGTGGGGCCGGAATGGTCGGCAAGATCATCGTGAACGGCTAAATCCACACCCTAGGTGCTGAACTTCTAGGGATCCCACTTTTGGTTTTGCCTTGCTGGACAGGGATCCTTGCTCTTAGCATGAAAGGTAGCCCTCTCAGGAGTGGGAGGGCTTTTTGGTGAATGAATACGCATTCGACCGGCTTGCCCTGTACTGCGCAAGTGTAGTTCTCAAACGGGTTCTCTATGACCACCAGCGTTAAAGGTTACCTGCTCTTGGCCGTTTCCTGCCTCAGCGCCATTGCTGCTGTTGGCTCAATTTTCGAGTTGGCTTCTGGCGAGCCGGATTTTGGCGTCGGCCCCACCAGCATCATCTTGGTTGTCGCTGCTCCATTGGCTGTTTGGCTGTTTCAGGCTGCGGTTGGAGCGGCACGGGCCGGCAATACGGCCGGAAAGGGGAGCAAAAAGAAAAAGTGAGAAGATGGTGAGAACCCTAGGCAAATGGATATGGAGTCAGCGGGTTTGCTTCAAAGAGACTTCTGACTCCCTCTCGATTTCAGTCAGTTGGTGAAACTCCGGCAAGAGCTCCCGTTTCTGCACGGTTCCGAGAGCCGATTCCAAGCCGGCGGTAGCTAGGGTACAACTGGAGCCAGAACCATTCAGTACGGTCTCGGTGACCTGTCCGTTTTTGTCGATCCGATATTCCACTTTGATGTATTCAGGCATCCGCACTCCACTTGTTACCGAACAACAACGGGTTCTTCCCCATTCTAGTTCTTGCTTCCTTTTCCTGGGCTAGATCTGGCTGGGCTCTATGGCTTCTGCTCGTCCCCTCTTCCAGGCTGCCAAAAAGGATCCCGGGATCCGGCGAGACCTCGGCTTGGGTGTGGGGGCATTGGTGTGTGTGGTGCTGATCGGCACCCTCTGGTACCACGGGGTGGAGCAGTGGCCGTGGGTGGAGGCTTTTTACATGACCGTTATCACCCTAACCACCGTGGGCTTCATGGAGGTGGGGCCGCTGGGGGAGCGGGGGCGTTTGTTTACGGTGGCCTTGATCCTGATGGGGGTCTTGAGCATTGGGTTCATGGTGAATCGCTTTACAGAGGCCCTCATCCAGGGACATTTTCAGGAAGGGATCCGGCAGCGGAAATGGAAGAAACAGATGGAAGCGCTGAACAACCACTACATCATTTGCGGTTTCGGGCGCATTGGGCGGCAGGTGGCTCAAGAGTTTCGAGCAGAAGGGGTGCCATTTTTGGTGATCGATCAGTCTGCCGAGGCCATTCAGGTGGCTCAAGAGCTGGGATACGTGGCCCTCCAGGGGGATAGTACTCTGGATGCCACTTTGCTGGAAGCGCGGGTGCAACAGGCGGAGGGACTGATTGCCGCCCTATCTTCCGATGCCGAGAACCTGTACGTGGTCTTGTCGGCCCGCACCTTGAACCCCCGCATTCGCACCATTGCCCGCGCCAATACGGAGGAGGCTTTGCAAAAACTACAGCGGGCGGGCGTTGCCCATGCCATTTCTCCCTACATCACGGGCGGAAAACGCATGGCGGCGGCTGCCTTACGCCCCCGGGTTGTGGACTTTGTGGATGGCATCCTTGTCGGTCGGGATCGCACTTTCTACCTGGAGGAGTACGAGCTGGCAGCCCAAGAATGTCCTTATGTCGGGCAAACCCTACGGAAAGCCGATTTGCGCAACCGATCCGGAGCTTTGGTGGTGGCGATTCGACGGGCGGATGGCCAGTTGATTGGTGGCCCCAGCGGAGAAACCCTGTTGCAGCCGGGGGATCTGCTGTTGTGCATGGGCACCGCAGAGCAGTTGCGCCGGCTTGGTCAGCTGCTCTATCCACGCCCGTAGCAGCTTGTTCTGGGTAGCCTGGCTCAAATCCGCCTCAGGATACTGGGGCCGTGAGAGTCGGTGCCGCAGGTTTTCAAAAGTCCGTAGGCCTCGGCCAACTCTTCCGCTTTCTCCGTCACTTCTGGGCTAGGGATCCAAATCTCCGGGTTTTTGTAGGCGTAGTAGACCTCAAGGCCATCTATTCCCAACTCCGCTGCTGCTGGGACAATTTCCTCTGCAGGCAGGCAATAGCGAAAGGGATGGGCCAACACCGCTAAGCCTCCCGCTGCATGAATGGCCTGAATGCCGTCGGCGGCGGGCAAGCCGGGAACCTGCTCCCCTTGGGCAAAGGGATCCAGGACACCATCGGTGGGATCGAAGCCGTAGCCCAGAATATGCACTTCACAGCCCAACAGGTTGGCTGTGATCTCGATCCCCGGCCACAGGATGGGGTCGTCGGGACGATCCAGGTGGGCGCGGGCTCGCTCGTAGCCCTTCAGGGTGTGGTGATCGGTGATGGCCAGTCCCTTCAGACCGTGCCGGCGTGCTTGCTCCGCCAGATCCACGGGATCCATCTGCCCATCCGAACAACGAGTGTGTAGGTGAAAGTTGTACTGCAAGGGACAAGAACGAGGGCCAACCCCCTGTAGCACCTGCCGCAACTCCCCAGCAGAAGGCACCACGCAGGGATCCCGTTCCAAGCTGACAACCATAGCCACCCTTGGGTTCTGAAGTTTTATTAAGCATGTCCCCCCATTGTAGCCAGGGGCAAGGGTCAGTGCTATGGGTCAAAGACTAGTAAACTACCCGACCCTGACTGCTTCGCAGTACAGGGCGGGCTTAAGGCCTCCGGCCCGCTGGCGCGAACGGTA